>JACCYS010000334.1 GCA_013696365.1 Nocardioidaceae bacterium | reverse complement strand
GCACGAGCAGCGCCCCGACCAAGGAGGACTCGTGGCCGCAGGGGCGAACCCGCCGAGGGCCGATCAGACGCCGGAGCAGATCGTCAGCGACATCGAGGGCACCCGCGAGCAGCTCGCGCAGACCATCGACGCGCTGGTAGACCGCACCAACCCCAAGAATGTGGCTGCGCGAACACTGGACAGCGTCAAAGCTGCGTTCTTTGCTCCCGACGGCTCTCCTCGCATGGACCAGTTCGCCAAGGTTGGTGGTGCCGTCGTCGGCGTGATCGCCGTCGTCGTGGTGCTCCGCCGCGTCGTCGGCGACTGACAAACGATCGCGACGCCCCGAATGAGCGTGATGAGCGGTCCGGACCCCGACGGGCTGCCCATCCGGATGCTGCACGACCGGGTGCTCGTGAGCCTGGACCAGGACGCCGGCGAACGGCGCTCGAACGCGGGCATCGTGATCCCGGCCACTGCGGCGATGGGACGACGGCTTGCGTGGGCCAAGGTGTGCGCGACCGGCCAGCACGTACGTGTAGTGCAAATCGGCGACCGGGTGCTCTTCGACCCCGAAGACAAGGCGGACGTCGAGGTGCGCGGGGCGAGCTACGTGCTCTTACGCGAGCGCGACCTGCACGCGGTCGCGTCTGAGCGCATCGAGGCCGGGCAGACCGGTCTCTATCTCTAGCGACGTCGGACGACCGTGAGCATCCCCGACGCCACCTGGACGCCCAGGCGAGAGTGGCGCCGTCGCACCCACGAGTTGCGAACCAGCAGCATCGTCATCGTCCAAATTTGTGCGGCGGCGACACTTGCCTGGGTCATCGCCACACAGCTGGCGGGTCACCCACAGCCGTTTTTCGCCCCGATAGCGGCGGTGATCTCGGTGACCTCGGCCATCGGCCATCGCCGCTGGATCCTGGTCGAGTTGGCCGCGGGCGTCGCAATCGGCATCTTGGTTGGCGAGCTCTTCCTCGGCCTGATTGGTCGCGGCAGCTGGCAACTGGCCCTCGTCATCGTGATCGCTGCCTCGGTGGCCGTGCTGCTGGACATCGGTCGGCTGGCAACGATCCAGGCCTGCACGTCGGCCATCCTGCTGGTCACCGTCGTGCCCACCGCGGCAACCGTCGAACAGATCGCCGTTGACCGGTTCGTCGACGCGCTGATCGGTGGCGCGGTGGGTCTGCTCGTGAGCACCGCCCTGGCGCCCGACCCGGTCGCCGAGTTGGAGCGAGACGCCAACGCGGTGCTCGGTGAGCTCGCCGACCTGCTCGGCTCGGCTGCCACTGCACTGCGCTGGGGAGATCCCGGGGTGGCGTGGACTGCCTTGCAGCAAGGGCGCGCGCTGGAGGGCCCGCTGCGCAGTCTCGGGGACACCGCGGCGTCTTCTGAAGAGCTGGCCCGCATCTCGCCGCTGCGCTGGCGCCAGCGAGAGCACGTGCTGCTCTACACCCGCTCGTTGCGGTACGTCGACCATGCCGTCCGGGATGCCCGAGTGCTGACCCGGCGCATCGACACCATGCTGCGTCGCGGCTACACCGATGGGGTGGCGGCCGCGCCGGCGTTGCAGCAGCTGGCCGGGGCGGTTCGGTTGTTCGCTGATGACCTGGCCGAGCAGGACCGCTTCGACGAGGTGCGCCAGACGCTGGTCGCCGTGGCCCGCCGGGCGACCGATTCGCTGACAGGCGACGCCTCGCTCGGTCTCACCGTTGTCGTTGCCCAGACGCGTGCGTTGGCCGCTGACCTGCTCTATGCCACCGGCACAACCTCCGATGAGCTGGACCAGCTCCTGGACTAGGTGTCGCGGCTCCGTGGGCGTGCCCGTGCGCGATCTTCCGACCCATCACACCGCAGGACTTGTCGCAGCGTCGAGATGCGTCTGGGGTTGCGGAATGACGCGCCGTTCGCGTCGGGTTTACCCCGTTCAGGACCCACCTGGAGGCCGCACATGGAAATGTTCTCGTCGATGACGATGCCGGCGATCTTCTTCACCGGTCTGCTGGTGCTCGTGGTGCTCGGCGCTGCGCTGTACATCGGGGTACGACTCGCTGGCCAACGCCGTGCCGAGGCGGAACACCACCCTCGCGAGGCCGCGCCGCGCACTGACCGCAACCCTGACTGACGTCCGCGCTCCATTACGCTGAGCGAGCAGGCTCCATGGGGGGCCGGCGCGCGCAGGCAGGGCGTCGCGCAGCGGGCGACAGGAGGCACGGTGACGTCGACAACGACCTCGCCGGACCTGCACCCCGCGTTGATCGACCTGCGAGCCGCTCTCGGCGATGCGCCCCTCGGCCTGGACACGTCGCAGGCAGCGGCGCACCGACAAGACCGCCACGAGATGGTCGACCAGCTCGACGACTACGTGTTGCCGCGGGTGGTGCAGGCCGACGCCCCGCTGTTGGCGGTCGTTGGTGGCTCCACCGGCGCCGGCAAGTCCACCCTGGTGAACTCGCTGATCGGCCGGCCGGTCAGCCAGGCGGGCGTGCTGCGGCCAACCACCCGTTCGCCGGTGCTGGTGCACAACCCTGCCGACGCGCACTGGTTCGGCCCGGACCGTATCCTGCCCGAGCTGGCTCGTACGTCGACGCCGTCAGCCGATGTCGGCGCATTGCACCTGGTGGCCAGCGCGGTGATGCCGCCGGGGTTGGCCCTGCTGGACGCACCGGACGTCGACTCGGTCGAGCGGGCCAACCGCACCCTCGCCACCCAGCTTCTTGCGGCCGCCGACCTGTGGCTGTTCATCACCTCGGCGGCACGGTATGCCGACCAGGTGCCGTGGGGCTTCTTGCGGACAGCGGCTGAGCGCAGCACAGCAGTGGCCATCGTGCTCGACCGCACGCCCGTGGGTGCCGAGGACGAGATTCGTCCGCACCTGCAGCACATGCTGGTTGACCAAGGCCTGCGCGACACCCGGTTGTTCGCCGTGCCGGAGTGCACCGTCGATGTTGAGGGACTGTTGCCGAAGGCCGCAGTTGCCGAGGTGCGCGGGTGGCTGGACAGCATCGCCTCGGATGCGACAGCGCGCTCCGGGATCATCCAGCAGACCCTGAGCGGCGCCGTCAGACAGTTGGTGCGCCGTGGCGATGCGCTCGCGAACGCCGTCGACGAGCAACATCGCACCGCTGAGCAGTTGCGCGCTGATGTGGTGGCGGAGTATCAGCGAGCGGTCGCCGAGGTGGGCCGCAGCACCGGTGACGGCACCCTGTTGCGAGGGGAGGTGCTGGCCCGGTGGCAGGAGTTCATCGGGGCCGGTGAGCTGACCCGCAAGCTCGAGCTGCGGGTGGGGCGGCTACGGGACTGGGCGCTGGCGGCCGTGCGTGGGCGGCAGCCACCCGTCGCCCCGGTCGAGCGGGCGGTCCAGCACGGCCTGCACACGATGCTGGTCGAGCGGGCCGAGGCGGCTGCTGAGCGGGCAGAGGGCCGCTGGGCCGCTGGGCCAGCAGGTCAGGCGCTGCTGGGTCAAGCCCCGCAGCTCGGCAGGGCCACCCGCGGGCTCGGCGAGCAGGCTGAGCAGGCAGTGCGGGACTGGCAGGGCGCCATCGTCGACCTGGTGCGTGCAGAGGGCGCCGACAAGCGGTCGATGGCTCGGGCGCTGGCCTTCGGTATCAACGGTCTGGGTGTGGCGCTGATGGTGGTGGTGTTCGTGCACACCGCTGGCCTCACCGGCGCGGAGGCCGGGGTCGCCGGCGGCACTGCAGTCATCGCACAAAAGGTGCTAGAGGCAGTCTTCGGCGACCAGGCTGTACGGTCGCTGGCCGACCGGGCACATGCCGACCTCATGGCTCGGGCTGAGCGGCTGCTCGCTGGCGAGCGCGACCGCTTTCTGCTGCTGCTCGACGAGCATGCCGGTGCGACCGCCGCGTTGGCGGCCGTGCAGGCACTGCGGGCCGCCGTACGCCGGCTGGACGCTGTGCGCCCGCAGGTGGCTGCGTGAGTGTTCAGGCGGTGACCGCCGGCGCCAAACGGATGCTGGGGCGCGGCGGTCGAGCGGGACCCGGCACCGTCGAGCGGGCGACAGCGCTTCAGGAGGCCACAACGGCGGCCCGAGGGCGACTGGACGACACGGTGTTGGACCGAGCCGACGATGTGGTGCGTCGCGCACAGGAACGGCTCCGGCTGTCAGGCGAGCACACCGTTGTTTCGCTGGCCGGGGCAACCGGGTCTGGCAAGTCGTCACTGTTCAACAGGCTGGTGGGCATCGACCTGGCCACGGTGGGGGTGCGCCGGCCGACGACATCCCGGACGTTGGCCTGCACCTGGTCGCCGGAGGGTGCCGACGAGCTGCTTGGCTGGCTGGGGATCAGTGATCGACGTCAGTCGACCCAGCGCAGCGCCCTCGACGGCACCACCACCGCCGACGACGGGCTGCACGGCTTGGTGCTGCTCGACCTGCCCGACCACGACTCGACCCAGGTGGACCATCACATCGAGATGGCCCGACTGGTCGACCACGCCGACCTGCTGGTGTGGGTGCTCGACCCGCAGAAGTACGCCGACGCTGCCGTGCACGAGCGTTTCCTGCGCCCGATGGCGACCCATGCTGAGGTGATGCTCGTCGTGCTCAACCACGTCGATGCGCTGCCATCCGCGCAGCGCGACGACACGCTGGCCGACGTCCGCCGGTTGCTGGACGCGGATGGGTTGAGCGCCGTACCGCTGCTGGCGACCTCTGCCGTCACCGGTGAAGGTGTCGAAGAGCTGACCGCGCTGCTGACCGAGCGGGTGGCGGCCAAGGCAGCGTTGCGGCAGCGGCTGGATGCAGACGTGCGGCTGGCCGCCGAGGCGGTCCGTGCCGAGCATGGCGGGCCGGACTCGTCCGACGCAGACGCAGGGCTCGACGGTCATGACCGGGAGGCACTGGTACGGGCGTTGTCCGCTGCCGCCGGGGTCCCGACCGTGACCAGGGCATTGGAACGCTCGGTGGCCGCGCGAGCCCGACAAGACACCGGCTGGCCCCCCACCCGGTGGGTGCAGCGATTGCGGCG
>JACCYS010000329.1 GCA_013696365.1 Nocardioidaceae bacterium | reverse complement strand
CAGCCGAGGCGGCGACGATCTGTGCGGCGTGCGGGTCGCACTGCGTGTTCCAGTCGGCTGCCGGCCCCCAGCGGGGGAGGCCCGGCGAGGCAGGCTCCTCGAACCACCCGGCCATCGCCACGACGCTCACATCGCGAAGCGCGCCGGCGTGAGTGCGCTCGAGCGCCGCGAGGTTGGTGAGCGGCCCGATCGCCGCCACGGTCGCCCCGGCTGCGATGCTGCGGGTCAGGGCGGCGGTGGCGGGCTCCGGCCTCTTGTGCCCGGCGGCGGGGTCGAGCGATGGCTCGCCCCAGTAGCGCTCGTGGTCAGGGATGCCGCCCATCGCCGCGCCGTCGAGTGAGACGGCCGCACCGACGGCCACCGGGATCCCGTCGCGGCCGACCAGGGCGAGCAGCCGCCGTACGTAGGCTGCGCGCCTCCCGTCGGGGTCGGCGACGGTGGTGATGCCGGTGATCTCGAGGTCCGCCCAACCCAGCAGCATGGCGAGCGCGCAGGCGTCGTCGGGGTCGCCGGCGAAGTCAGTGTCGAGGTGCAGCCGCATCGCAGGCGCCCGCCCACGTCACCGTCAGCTGGACGGCTGGGGGGTCTTGCACTTCACCTTCGGGTTGACCCCGACGTAGTTCAGTGGTCCAGCCACGATCGTCAGCGCCGTGTCGCTGAACTTGCTGCAGCTGACGTCCTTGTCGTCTCCGAAGTAGCCCCGCTGGAACGCCGCAAGGACGCCGATCACCAGCCAGATGACCACCAAGACCGCACCGATCTTCATCCTGCCTCCTGCTGTGTGACGCCAGCTCCCTGACCGGGAGCGGTCCTGCAAGCCAACCTATCGCTACCGCCGGCTCCAGTGCTTCGATGCACGCTGCCCGGGGAGCCCACCCATCACGACACCGAGGAAGACGATGAGCGCGGCGACGATGAGCAGCCACTTGAGAGCGCTGACCAACCAGCCCACGATGACCAGAGCCAGCGCGGCTCCCAGCAGTAGCAAGACCCAACGCATGTCTTGATCGTAGTTGGTTGGACTCTGCCGGACCTAAGCCGGGCAACCAAACGGAGGACTGCCCCGCCCCGACAGGTCGGGACGGGGCAGTCTGTCGGTTGTGCTCAGTCGATCAGCGCTCACGCACCCCGTCGGTCACTCCGGCGACCGGTACGCAGGTCGAGACGGAGACGTTGTCGACGTACCAGCCGTCGACACTGCCGCAGCCGTCCATGCCGAAGTCGAACTGCAGCTCGATCGAGGCACCTGGTGAGACGCCGACCTTGCTCAGGTCGATCTGCGACTCACCCCAGCTTCCGCTGACCTCGCCACCGTCAGTGCCGCTGAAGGCTTCCTGGCCGGCGAGCGGGTTGGTGTTCCCGTCTGTCGCGGTTGCGAGCGTGGTGTTCGGCTTGTTGAAGGTGTAGGCGCTGGCGGGTACCAGCTGAAATGCCCCACCGTTGACGCTGATCTTCACGTTGCCACCGTCGTAGCTCGCTTCGGTGGCGACGTAGTGCTCGTACTGCAGCACCGGAGATCCTGCCCCAGCGGGGATGGCGATTGCGCCGCTCTGCAGGCGCATCACACCGGAGACGTCGGCAAGCGGGTCACCACACGACCCGTCCAGGTCCGCCGCGAAAGCGACCTGGCTGGCGTGCTCGCCGGGAGGCGTCGAGTCGGCTGCCCAGTTCGTGCCTGGCCAACCTGCGTAGACGCCCTGGTTCGTCAGGCTCCAGCCGGCCAGACCGTCTTCGAAGTCCTCCGACCAGACCTGGCTGCGCGTCGTGCCCTCACCACAAGGGTTGGGCGTGTTCTTGTCGAGCATCGGCTTGAAGTTGCACTGCGTCGGCTCCTTGCGCAGCTCGACCGCCGCGATCATGTTTGTGACCTGAACGCAGTTGGTGGGGCTGAGCCTCACGAACGGCGACGGGCCTGGGGAGTAGTTGTTCTCTGGTGCCCCGTCCGTGCTGAGCCCGTTGAGCCGCTTGCCGAGCAGATCGCGACATGATGCCTCGAGTGAGTCAGCGTGGTCGGCGAAGTCAGTCGTGGGGATCTGGTACTCGTTCTGTGCCCGCCAGTAGATGTGCGCGGCCTTCGTGAGACCGATGCCCTTGACGGTGACCCCGTTGTACGTCCCGCCGTCGACCAGCAAGGCGTAGCCGTGGTTCGGCACACCGGAGTTGCTGTGGACGCCGCCGGCATCGTCAGTGGCGCAGTAGTACTCCGCGTCGCTCACCTTGCCCGGGTCTCCGTGGCAGGTGGGAGCCCACATGTCGCGGATAGCGCCGCCGAAGGCGGTGCTCTTCTCACCGACCAGCCAGCGGTACGAGTCGACCCGAGCGCCGGATGCGTCGCGCATGGTGACGTTGACGGTGTCGGTGTCGAGCTTGCTGACGATCAGGTTGCGATCACTGAGCCTGATCCTGACCGACGGAATCGTGATCGTCGGGTCGGTCCCGCTCATTCCGGACGGGGTTGCCTCGACGTTGTCCCCGACGAGGACGGCCTTTGCGCCGGCGTTCTGTGCGTTCTTCACCTTGATCGTGAAGGCGCAGGAGCCGCGGTCGACCAGAGCGACCTTGCCCGCGACATTGCTTGTGATCGGGGTGCACGCC
>JACCYS010000280.1 GCA_013696365.1 Nocardioidaceae bacterium | reverse complement strand
GCCGCCAAGGCGCTCGAAAGCCTCGGGATCTCGCTGGAGGCTGTCCGGGCCCAGGTCGAGGACATCATCGGACAGGGCCAGCAGGCTCCGAGCGGTCACATTCCGTTCACCCCGCGGGCCAAGAAGGTGTTGGAGCTGAGCCTGCGCGAGGCGCTGCAACTGGGGCACAACTACATCGGCACCGAGCACATTCTGCTCGGTCTGATCCGCGAAGGCGAGGGTGTCGCCGCGCAGGTCCTCGTCAAGCTTGGCGCGGACCTCAACCGCGTACGCCAGCAGGTCATCCAACTGCTCAGCGGATATCAGGGCAAAGAGACGGCCAGCGCGGGCGCGCCCAGCGAGTCCGGCGCCCCGAGCAGTTCTCTGGTGCTCGATCAGTTCGGTCGCAACCTCACCCAAGGTGCCCGCGAGGGCAAGCTGGACCCGGTCATCGGTCGTGAGAAAGAGATCGAGCGGGTCATGCAGGTGCTGTCGAGGCGCACCAAGAACAACCCCGTTCTGATCGGTGAGCCCGGCGTCGGCAAGACCACAATCGTCGAGGGCCTGGCCCAGGACATCGTTCGCGGGGACGTGCCGGAGACGCTCAAGGACAAGCAGATCTACACCCTGGACCTGGGCGCACTGGTTGCCGGCTCCCGATACCGAGGCGACTTCGAGGAGCGCCTGAAGAAGGTGCTCAAAGAGATTCGCACCCGCGGTGACATTGTGCTGTTCATCGATGAGATCCACACGCTCGTCGGTGCCGGCGCGGCAGAGGGCGCCATTGACGCCGCCAGCATCTTGAAGCCCATGCTGGCACGCGGCGAGTTGCAGACCATCGGCGCGACCACGCTGGACGAGTACCGCAAGCACTTGGAGAAGGACGCCGCTCTGGAGCGTCGATTCCAGCCCATCCAGGTTGCTGAGCCCTCGATCGCGCACACGATCGAGATGCTCAAGGGCTTGCGCGATCGCTATGAGGCGCATCACCGGGTCACCATCACCGACGAGGCGCTGATCAGCGCCGCGACCCTGGCGGATCGGTACATCTCGGATCGCTTCCTGCCAGACAAGGCCATCGACCTGATCGACGAGGCCGGCGCTCGACTGCGTATCCGTCGCATGACGGCACCGCCAGACCTACGTGAGTTCGATGACAAGATCGCCGACGTGCGACGTCGCAAAGAGGGCGCCATCGACGCCCAGGACTTCGAAGCCGCCGCCTCGATGCGCGACGAGGAAAAGAAGCTGATCCACGCCAAGTCCGAGCGGGAGAAGCAGTGGAAGGCCGGTGACATGGACGTCGTCGCCGAGGTGGATGAAGAGTTGATCGCCGAGGTGTTGGCGACCGCCACCGGCATCCCGATCGTCAAACTCACCGAGGAGGAGTCCAGCCGGCTGCTCAAGATGGAAGATGAGCTGCACAAGCGGGTCATCGGGCAGGACGAAGCCATCAGGGCACTCTCTCGCGCCATCCGCCGCACTCGGGCGGGTCTGAAGGATCCGCGTCGCCCTGGCGGCTCATTCATCTTTGCGGGCCCGTCGGGTGTGGGAAAGACCTGGCTGTCGAAGGCTTTGGCCAACTTCATGTTCGGCGATGACGATGCCTTGATCCAGCTGGACATGAGCGAGTTCTCCGAGAAGCACACAGTGTCACGGCTTTTCGGCTCCCCACCCGGATATGTCGGTTACGAGGAGGGTGGACAGCTCACCGAAAAGGTTCGTCGCAAGCCGTTCTCGGTGGTGCTGTTCGACGAGGTCGAGAAGGCGCACCCGGACATCTTCAACTCGCTGCTCCAGATCTTGGAAGAGGGTCGGTTGACCGACTCCCAGGGCCGGGTCATCGACTTCAAGAACACGGTCATCATCATGACGACGAACCTAGGCACCCGGGATATCGCCAAGGGCATCAACATGGGCTTCTCCCAGGTCGGTGACGCCAGCGGTTCGTACGAGCGCATGAAGGCGAAGGTGTCCGAAGAGCTCAAGCAGCACTTCCGCCCGGAGTTTTTGAACCGCGTTGACGAGATGATCGTGTTCCCGCCGCTCTCGCAGGAGCAGATCATCGACATGGTCGACATGATGCTGAACTCGGTCGAGACCAGGCTCAAGGACAAGGACATGGCGCTCGAGCTGACCAGTGCCGCCAAGGAGGTGCTGGCCAAGCGCGGATTCGATCCGGTGCTCGGTGCTCGGCCGTTGCGGCGCACCGTGCAGCGGGAGATCGAGGATACGCTCGCCGAGAAGTTGCTTTACGGCGAGGTGCGCCCTGGACAAATCGTCGTGGTCGACGTACATGGCGAAGGCGCGGCAGCGGAGTTCACCTTCACCGGACAGGCCAAGGCGGAGTTGCCTGACCTGCCACCGGTCGAGGAGCCCAGCACTTCAGAGTGACCTCGCCACACCCCGCCCCTTGGCCAGTCAGAAGGTGCTGGCGGGGGTGCGGGGCGGCGCGGGTCATGGGGTCAGGTTGAGAAGGACGACGCCCAGCACGATGGCAGTGATTCCGGCTGCCTTCAGCAAGTCCATCTGCTCCCCGAGGACCAGGACGCCCACGACAGCGACCAGTGCGGTGCCCGCGCCGGACCACACCGCATAGGTGACGAAAACCGGCAGCGTCTTTACGACCTCTGCCAGCAGCCAGATGGACAGCGCGTAGCCGCCGAGGACAAATGTTGTCCAGCCCACGTCGTGGAACCCGCGGGTTTGCGGCAGGGCAGCCGTGGCCGCCACCTCGACGACGATGGCGAGAGCAAGCAGGCTCGCCACGGCTAGCATGGGGCTCCTCGGTGATGTAGTGACTGCTACAGATGCGATGATAGCCGACGCGGGGAAGCGTGGTCGGGTCGGACCCGGGTGGACGGGAGCAGCAGTGGGCGAGCGGAACCTGGATCGACGCGGGCAACTGGCTGAGGGGGCCACCGACTACGTGCTCGAGCACGGCATCGCCGGGCTGAGTCTGCGCCCGTTGGCGGAGGCACTCGGGACCAGCGACCGTATGTTGGTCTACTACTTCGGGAACAAGGACGCCCTGGTGGCCGAGGTGATTGAGCGGAGCAATGATCGCGCGCTCGCGGTCATCGGGGCACTCGCGACCCAGCGCACGCCGAGCCAGGCCGTGCTGGCGCTGTGGGCGGCGTGGCACGACCCTGTTGTTGACCGATGCCTGCGCGTCTATGTCCAGTCCGCTGCGCTAGGGCTGCTCGGGGACGAGCCCTATCTCGGTGCGGCCCGGCGTGCACACGCGGCGTGGTCGGCCGGCGTCACCGATCATCTGCGGCGTTGCGGTGTTCCGTCGCGACGTGCCAAGCGAATCGGCGAGTTGGTGGACGCGGCGCTGTTCGGGTTGTGGCTGGATCAACCGGTCGCTGGTGACCTGAGGACGGCCACCAGCGTGGTGCGGGACCTGGCTGAGACCGCCCAGCGGCTGAGCTCGCGCTAGCTCGGCACCCCGGTAGGGTCAGTCGGGTTGCTCGGCTGATGTCCCCGGCAGAGCGAACCGGCCATCGACGAGTGACTCGACCAGGCCGTCGACGACCAAGGTGTGCAAGGCGCGAGCGCGTTGCACGTCATTGGGCCAGACCTGGTCCAGTCGAGCTGCCGCTACCGGTGAGTCGGACTCCCGCAGCGTGGCCAACAATCGACCGCGGCACTGGCGGTCGGTCCCGGCATATGTCTGGGTCCGGGCGCGACGGGCTTGTGCGGGACGTCCCTTCCGCAACCAGATGCACTGGCGGGCGACTGGGCACGTCGCACACCTAGGTGCCCGGCTGGTGCATACCAGAGCACCCAGTTCCATCACGGCCACCGACCACTGCGCAGCCCGGGCAGGATCGGTCGGCAGCAACCGCGCGGCACGATCGCGCTCAGCGCGGGTCGGGTTGCCTGCTTGCGACCCGTCGGTGCCGACGAGCAACCGGTCAAGCACTCGACGCACATTGGTGTCCAGGACCACCACCCGCTGCCCGTATGCAAAGCTCGCCACGGCGGCGGCGGTATAGGTGCCGACACCGGGGAGCGCGCGCAAGGCGGTCAGATCGCGCGGTACGGTGCCGCCGTGCTGCTGAACAAGCTCGACCGCGCACGCGTGTAACCGGAGGGCGCGTCGGGGGTATCCAAGCCGCCCCCAGGCGCGGATCGCCGCGCCGACGGGCGCCTGCGCCAGATCATCCGACGTCGCCCAGCGCTGCATCCAGTCGGTCCACACCGGCAGCACTCGTGACACCGGTGTCTGCTGCAGCATGAACTCTGACACCAAGACACCCCAGGGACTGACCCCCGGGCCTCGCCACGGCAGATCGCGGGCGTGGCGACTGAACCACTCGGTCACTGCGTCGACTGGGTCGTCACATGGTGGGCTGTCCATCCGGCCTGAGGATGGCACGGCGTCGGTGTGGCACGCCGGACGGGGG
>JACCYS010000273.1 GCA_013696365.1 Nocardioidaceae bacterium | reverse complement strand
GCAGCGCGTCGGGTACGAAGTCCTCGGTGGCGACGCGCGACACGGCCGCCATCGCGTCGACGAGCGACCCGATTTTCACGTGGCTGTTTCCAGCGTCGAGCCCACGACAGACACCCGGTGGGGTCCCTTCACAGCACAGACTTTGCGCGATTCCGGGGGGCTCGAGAATCAGCAGAAGATGATGACTATGGGTAAGTCTAGTGCCTGCTGATGCTTGCAGATTCCACAACCTGCCGGTCGACGTGCCCCCCGATGGCGTGTGAGGCTCGGACTATCGTCACCGACCGTGACCCGCGACGCGACCACATCCCTTGACCTGCTCGACTTCCGTCGCCGGGTGCACCGGCTCTACGAGCAAGTGCGCGAGCACGACGCCCCCGCCGCCGGGCATCGCACCTGGGTCGAGGGGCGCGACCACCTGCTGCGGACGCATCCCACCTCACCGGTGCCGTCGGCCGATCGCGCCAACTACCGCGGGGCGGATGTCGCCCCGTACGACCCGGCCTATCGGTTCGTGGTCGCAGTGGACACCGACGTCGAGCCCGAGACTCGTGACATCTCCACCGGCACTGACGGCGTCGTCACGCTGGATCGGACGGGCCGGGTCGAGCTGTCCGGCCTCGGCCTGCTCGACCTGTGGTGGCTCGGCGGGTACGGCGGCGGGCTGTTCCTGCCCCTGCGGGACGCCTCGGATCAGACCTACGGCGGTGGGCGCTACGTCCTCGACACGGTCAAGGGCGCTGACCTCGGCGGCGACGCGGCCGAGCTGGTGGTCGATCTCAACTTCGCCTATCAGCCGTCCTGCGCCTACGACGAGGCGTGGGCGTGCCCGTTGCCCGGCCCCGGCAACACCCTCGCCGCGCCGGTGCCGGTGGGGGAGCGGTACCGCCCCTGAAGGCTGCGGATCAGATCGGCATGTCCAGGAACGGCGAGGAGTATGCGGCGTCGTCGGCCAACGCCTGCTCGGCATCAGCGACAGGAAGCCGGCGCTGTTCGGCGTCGATGATCATGCCCAGTAGGCGCACGTCGCCGGCAGTCGCGATGCCGGTGACCTCCTCGTGTGCCAAAACCCACGACACCGCCCCGCGGATCCGCTCGGTGTCGTCGAACGGCTCGTACCAGGTCGCGTACGGGGCGCCGTCCGGGCCCTGCGGCCAGTTGCGCCGCGACACCGTCTTGATCGTCATCAGCCCGGCGTCTTGGCGCTGAACCTCAATCACCAGCGCCTCGTAGGCGGCCCGATACTCGTCGTCGCGCCACAGCACCGGGTTGAGTGGTGTCAGCACGGTCGCGAAGGGATGCCGTCGCAGAGCCTCCAGATGAGTCTGCGCCGCCGTCGGCCCGTGACCGGTGATGCCCACCGCGCCGACCATGCCCTCGTCCAGTGCGCGCACGGCCGCCTCCAGCGCACCGCCCTTGCCGGTGGCGCGGTCAAGCTCGTCGGTATCACCGATGGCATGCAGCTGCAGCAGGTCCACACGGTCGGTCTGCAGCCGTTCCAGCGAGGAGTTGATCTGCGCCCAGGCCGGGTCTGCCTCGCGCAGCCCCGTCTTGGTGGCGAGGAAGATGTCGCGGCGGATCCGCGGCATCCACGGGCCGAGCCGCAGCTCGGCCTCGCCGTAGTCGGCGGCCACATCGAAGTGGTTGATGTCAGCGTCCAGCGCCTCCTGGAGGGAAGCGTCGGCGGTCTCTTGGTCCACCTCGGCTAGCGCCGCCGCACCGTAGATGAGCACCGAGCTCTCATGCCGCAGCCGCCCGAGTCGGCGTGTCTCCATCAGGTCACCTCTCCGTCAACACGACGATCCTGCACCGCATCACCGACAGACACCACTCCGGCGCGCTGCACGACGGCGCCCACGCCCAGGCAACCGCCGCGCTCGCGATGCACCGTACGCAGCACGTCAACGTCGCGCTCCAGGCCGCCGGGCTGCGGGCGGGTGGTCAGCACGCACCGTCCCAGCGCGGCCACCACTCCCATCGAGGCGGCGCCGACGGCGACGAGATGACCGATCAGCGCATCCTCGCCACTCCCGTTGAGCACCAGGTTGGCCCGGAACCGGCGACGATCCCACCCGCGCAGGGTGCCTGTGGACACCATCGACACCTGCGCCCAGTCGCTGTCGTGAAAGGCGTCGCGACCGCCGTCGAAGGCTTGCCATTGTGCCGCCGACTCATCCTCGAAGTTGTCTGGGTTCTCGTAGCGGCGCTCCACCTGGACGGCTGCCGAGCGCAACTGAACCGGACGCCCGAGCCACCGTGACAGGCTCGCATCGTCGGCGGCCAGGCTGCCGTCCGGTAGGACGATCACGACAGTGCCGTCGTCGCGGGTCCGGGCAGCGGCGAACAGCAACTCCGGGTGGCGCCGAGCGGTCAGACCGAAGCCCGTCTGCATGTCGAAAAGTGCCCACTGTCGGTCCCCGGCGACGCCGTCGCTGCCGATCTGAGTGCGATCCACGCGTTCGCCTTGCAGCGATTTCACCGGGAACCGCCAGATCTCCTGCACCCGCATCACGCTGACGGTAGTACGCCACCCCGCCGGTCCTTACCCGACACGTCGGGCGCCGAGCTCCGCAGACGGCCATCGCCGGCGATGATGCATTGCAGGGGTCAGGGCAACCCCGATGCGTCATCTGCGGTCCGCGGGCACGAACGACCGACGGCGGCGACGATGCATGGCACGGGTTCCGAGCCCAGAAATGCATCATCGTGTCCGAGAGCCCGCCGGCTCAAGCACCGAGGTCCGTGACAGCGTCCAACAGGCGGTCGACATCGTCGTCGTTGGAGTACGGCGCGAGCCCGGCGCGGACGGCCCCCGCGTCACCCAGCCCCAGCCAACGGGCCGCCTCCACGGCGTAAAAGCTTCCGCCGGGCGCGTTGATTTTCCGGGCAGCCAGCGCCTCATGCACCTGCCGCGGTGACCTGCCGCGGACGGCGAACAAGGCTGTCGGCGTGCGACACTCGGCCCTGCCGTACAAGGTCACCCCGTCGACCCGCGCCAAGCCCTGCACCAGTCGGGCGAACAGCTGCCCCTCGTGCTCCTCCACCGCCGCCATGCTGGCCAGCACCCGGCTGCGCCGCTCACCGTCGCCCGGGGCGAGCCTGGCGATGAAGTCGACCGCGGCGTTGACCCCAGCCAGCAGCTCGTAGGGCAAGGTGCCCAGCTCGAAGCGCTCCGGGACGGTGTCGGACGACGGCAGCAGCTTGTCTGGGCGCAGCGTCTCCAACAACGCCGGAGCCGCCACCAGCGCCCCCAGGTGCGGGCCGAAGAACTTGTACGGCGAGCACACCAACACATCGGCACCCAGGTCGCCGAGGTCGATCGGGGAGTGCGGAGCCAGATGCACCGCATCGACGTACGCCAGCGCGCCCACCTCATGCGCGGCGGCAGCAACGGCCGCGATGTCCGGCCGGGTGCCGAGCAGGTTGGACGCCGCGGTGATCGCCACCAGCCGGGTGCGTTCGGACAGCAGATCGGTGATCGCAGAGACCGGCAGCTCGGCGCTGTCGCGGTCGAAGTCTGCCCAACGCACGGTGGCGCCGGCGCGCTCGGCCGCGGCGATCCACGGCCGGATGTTTCCGTCATGGTCGAGCCGGGTCACCACCACTTCGTCGCCGGTGGTCCATCCCCTCGCTAGGGTGCGGGCGAAGTCATAGGTGAGCTGCGTCATCGAGCGCCCGAAGACCACCCCGCCCGCGCTGCCGCCGCACAGGTCTGCGATGGCCTGCCGCGCCCCGGTGACCACATCGTCGGCGCGTCGCTCGGCCACCGTGATCACCCCGCGGTTCGAGATGCCTGCCGTCAGGGTGTCGGCGACAGCGCGGCCGACGACCGTCGGCACCTGCGACCCACCGGGGCCGTCGAAGTAGGCGACCGGGTCGGCCAGGGCGGGAAACTGCGCGCGGACGGCCGCAACGTCCAACGGTCCGGGCCGCGCCATCTCAAGTGGATCGTCCATATGCCCATCCTGCCCGGATGCACTCCGGCCGCACGCCAGCGACCGTGCAGCGAACAGACCCCGGACAAGACTGCCGACCGCACCCGCACGGCATCCTCGGTAGTCGGCACATCGCTCGCTAGGCTGGGCGGCAGTCCAAGGGTTCGGAGAGGTGGCAGGTGAGCGACGACCGCGATGCGGTGGCCACCGACGCCGGTTCGGGTGATCGCGTGCTCACCGTCCCCAATGTGCTCAGCCTGATCCGGCTTGCCGGTGTGCCGCTGTTCTTATGGCTGGTGCTGGGGCCGGAGTCGGACTTCTGGGCGTTGCTGGTGTTGATGGTGGCTGGCTTCACCGACTATCTGGACGGCAACCTGGCACGGCGCCTCAATCAGACGTCCTCGCTGGGTCAGGTGCTCGATCCGGTGGCCGACCGGCTGTACATCTTGGCCGTTGTGGTCGGCCTGGTGCTGCGCGACATCATTCCTGTATGGCTCGCAGTGTCATTGCCGCTGCGCGATGTGCTGCTGTTCTGCGTGCTGCCCTTCCTGCGCAGCCGCGGGTTCAGCGCGTTGCCGGTGCACTATCTGGGCAAAGCCGCCACCGCGGCCCTGCTGTACGCGTTCCCGCTGTTGCTGCTCGGCGACGACACGGGCTCGCTGGCCGCTGTGGCCCAGGTCGTCGGTTGGGCGTTCACGGTCTGGGGAGTGGGGCTCTACTGGTGGGCTGGTCTGTTGTACGTCTGGCAGGTGCGCACCCTGCTCGTGACCACCCCACCAGTCCGCGCCAGAACCGCGACGTGAGTTGACGTGCGGTCGACGCAGCACCCGCGCGACATCTCGTCACCCAGGCATGACGAGTACGACCTGCTGGCCATCCTGACCGCTCCCGACGACGAGTACGAGCAGGCGAGTGGATCTCCCCGCAGGAGCGGCGGCCTTGACCTCGGCGCCGCGTTGGCCCTACTGGCGCTGTTGGTGACGGTTGCGGCCGCGCAGACCCAGGCCGACGCACCAGAGGCCGACCGCGACCGAGCTGTCCTAGTCAAGCGGCTCGAGCAGGAGAAGGCGCAAGTGGCCGCGTTGGGGGAGCGTACCGGGCAGGTGGCAACCGAGGTCGAGGCGCTGCGGCTACGCACTGTCGCCGCCGCCGAGTCGGTCCAGACCGTCCAAGCCCGCCTGGACGAACTGGGCGCGACCGCAGGGTCGGCGGCGGTACGCGGCGCTGGCGTGCGGGTCGTCGTCGACAACTCAGCCGACGGCAAGCCCGAGGGCGAGGTCTTGGACACCGATCTGCAGCAGCTGGTCAACGGTCTATGGCAGGCCGGTG
>JACCYS010000268.1 GCA_013696365.1 Nocardioidaceae bacterium | reverse complement strand
CGCTGTTGTTGGAGTCGCTGCGCGGGACCGGTGATCGCGCCGGCGTCTTCGGGTTCTCCAGCGCCGGGCGCGACCGCGTCGACGTGCTGGGAGTCAAGGACTTCGACGAGCCGCTGAGCGATACCGTCTGGCGCCGGGTCGACGGGATGACGCCGTTGCAGGGCACCCGCATGGGTGCGGCGATCCGCCATGTCACGCGGCGTCTGCTGGCGACCAGGGCCGCCACCAAGCTGCTGGTGGTCGTCAGCGACGGGCGCCCGCACGACCGCGGCTACGGCGCCGAGTACGAGCACCTCGGCAGGGCCTTGGAGTACGCGGTGGGCGACACCCGCCACGCCTTCTCCTCGGCGCAGCAGGTTGGCGTCCGCCCCTTCCTGCTGACCGTCGATGCCGCCGGGCACGAGTACCTGGCCCAAGCCTGCGGCGACGTCGCCTACGAGGTCCTGGCCGATGTCGAAGCCCTGCCGGCCCGCCTGCTGTCGCTGTACCGCTCCATCTCCGGCTCACCTTCCGGCATTCCCGCGTGAGGCCCGCATGAAAGGAAGCCCGTGACCACGTCGTATCCCGCTCCCCGCCACCCCGGCTACCTGCTCGCCCCACGCGCCACCACCGTCGACGACCTCCTGCCCGTGGCCCGCGACCGCGCGCATCGCTGGTACAGCCGAGCCGGCCTCGCGCCGGTCCATAAGGGCGACAAGGTGCTGATCCTGACCTATCCCGACCAGGACCAGCTGGTGCTGGAGGCCGTGCGCGCCGCCCTGCTGGAACTCGGCGCGGACGACGTCGACTGGCTGGATGTCACCGACATCGGCTTCGCCCAGCAGGAGTACAGCGCCGCCGACGGCTGGCGCGAGATCACCGACAAGCTCGACCTCATGGTGGAGCAGGGCATCGAGTTCTGCCAGGAAGCGACGCTGTTGCAGCGCTACCTGGAGGACCGCACCGGCTACACCGCCGTCTACTCGGGCGAGGCCGGGCGGCCGCACTGGCGGCGGACCACCTCCGGCGCGTTCCGCAACAACTGGCTGTACAACTCCTACGAGTCGTTCATCTCGCGCAGCCACAGCGTTGCTGACCCGCTGTGGCAGCTCATCGACCAACTCGTCGTCGAGCGGTTCACCGCGGCCGAGGCAGTCCGCATCACCGATCCCCAGGGCACCGACATCGGCTGGGACGTCACCGAGGAGCAAGCGGACCTGTGGGCCAAGGGCGCCTTCATCTCCGGCCACATCCTCGGCTCGACGATTCAGGGGATCCGCTTCTCGTTCGGGGCGGCGGAGTTTCTCAAGCAGGCCGAGATCTTGATGCCGACGCTCAACGGCGTCGTCGGCGGGACCGGCAACCACACGGGCTACTTCCCGCACGCCAGCGTCACCGTCGAGCGCGGCATGATCACCGACATCTCGGGGGGTGGCCGCTACGGCGAGCTGTGGCGCGAGGTCGTCGAGCGCTTCGCCGACGTGCACTACCCCGGCTTTCCGTACAAGGGTTGGGCCTACTTCAACGACGCGTCCATCGGCACCAACCCCAAGGGTCACCGCCACATCGAAGGCCTGTGGCGCAACGCGCAGCCGTGGACCAACCTGCCCGAGCGCACCCGCGCCGGAGTCGTGCACTTCGGCTTCGGCGCCGAACACTGGGACCGGGGCTTTCTGGACTACGCCAAGGAACATCACCTGCCGACCATGCACTTCCCGCACATCCACTCCTACTTCCCGACGTTCTCGATCCGCCAGCGCGACACCGGCGAATGGCTGCCGCTGATCGACAAGGGCTGGCTGACCGTGATGGACGACCCGCGCGTGGTGCGGCTGGCCCAGGTCTACGGCGATCCCGAGGCGGTGCTGGGCTACGACTGGATCCCGGCTATCCCCGGCATCAACCACCCGGGCGACTACGCCGACGACTACGGCCACGACCCCGTGGCGTGGATCGACCGCGACCAGCAGGGCGAGTTCGCCGGCGCCGGCGGCGCTTGACCGGTGCGGGGCGGCAGCCTACGGTCCGACCATCAGACCACTTGCCCCGGATGGGCTGACATGACGACGACAGCGACTGGCGACCTCGCAAGCTACGGCGATCTGGTCGACGACGACGACCGGCGCTTCCAGGTCCACACCAGGGCCTACGGCGATCCGGGCGTCTTCGACGCGGAGATGCGCCACATCTTCGAGCGGTCGTGGGTGTACGTGGGCCACGCCAGCGAGATTCCCGACGCCGGTGACTACAAGACGGCGTCGCTGGGGATCCAGCCGGTCATCGTCAGCCGCCACGCCGACGGCGACATCCACGTCCTGTTCAACCGCTGCACGCACCGCGCGGCCGCGGTGTGCCGCGAGGACATCGGCCACTCCAACTACTTCCGCTGCCCCTACCACAACTGGATCTTCGGCAACGACGGCAAGCTGGTCGGCATCCCGCAGGCCAGCGGTTACCCCGATGACCTCGACAAGTCAGAGCTAGGTCTCAAGCGGGCCAGAATGGACACCTACCGCGGGCTGATCTTCGCCACTGCCGCTGCCGACGGTCCGCCCCTGGACGAGCACCTGGCGCCGGTCAAGCGCTACATCGACGCCTGGTTCAACCGGTCTCCTGTCGGCACCGCTTCGGTGGTCCGGCCGGCGCACCTGTACCCGTACAAGGGCAACTGGAAGTTCCAGGCTGAGAACGGTAACGACGGCTACCACGGCAACTACGTGCACGAGTCGTGGCAGAAGGTGGTGCAGCGGCGCCAGACCAACAAGGTTCGCGAGATCCGCCAGTACCGCGAGGACGGCCGGATTGTCGGCCTCGACAACGGCCACAGCCTGCTCGAACGACCCGGCACCTTGAACCCGTCGACCGGTTGGACGGTGCAGGCGCTCATGGAGCGCTATCCCGAGTACGGCTCGGCCATGACCGAGCGGTACAGCTCCGAGGAGCTGGAGGACATCTACCCGCGCCGCTTCATCTACCTGTTCCCCAACGCCTACCTGTTCGATACGCACATCCGTCTGATCAACCCGCTGCGCTACGACCGCACCGAGGTGCACCTGCACGTAGTGGACCTCGACGGCGTGCCAGCCGGGGCGAACAAGGACCGCTACCGCACCCACGAGCAGTTCTTCGGTCCGGCTGGGATGGGATCGCCCGACGACCTGCAGGCCTTCGAGGCAGTGCAGACGGGGATCCAGGCGCGAGCCGTCGACTGGCTGCTGCTGTCACGCGGCCAGCACCGCGAGATCGTCAAGGACGGCGAGCGGATCAGCCACACCACCGACGAGACGTCGACGCGGAGCCTCTACCGCCAGTGGAAGCTGCTGATGAGCCGGGCACCTGACCCCGGATCGTGGCGGTGACGGCGTCCACGGACGCGGCGGTGCGGTTGCCGACGCGCGACGAGGCCGAGCAGTTCCTGTACCACGAGGCCAGGCTGCTCGACGAGCGCCGCCTGGACGAGTGGCTGGCGCTGTTCACCCCTGACGGCATCTACTGGCTGCCAATCCCCGACGAGGGCGACGGGCACGAGCAGCCGACCTCGATCTCACTGATCTACGCCGACACCGCTGAGCGGGAGGAGCGGGTGTGGCGCACCCTGCACACCCCGGTGCTGGACCAGCGGCCGCGTTCGCGCACGCTGCACTCGATCACCAACGTCGAG
>JACCYS010000233.1 GCA_013696365.1 Nocardioidaceae bacterium | reverse complement strand
CGCTGGAACTGTGGTCACGACCGGGCGACAGCTTCGCGGAAGGACGCCAGGTCGCCCCACTCGTCCGGCTCGTCGAGCGGGTGTTCGTCGTACGCGGCATAACTGGCGTCGACCTCGGTTGCGCGGTGGCGCGTAAGCAAGGCGCGCAGTGCCTCATCGATCATCGCGGCGTCCGTAGCGTTCGGGCGCAGTCCGCGAGCGATCTCGAGAAGGCTGGCGTCCACGGTGGTACTCAGGCGTGCTCTGTTCCTGCCACAAATATGCCACGTTCCGCGACCCCTTGCTGTGTTTGGACGTCGCTGGTGACCAGCGGAACGTCGCGCATTTCGGCGAGCACTCCATGGACGGCGTCATACCGATCAGATGACGGCTGCAGCGTCCGCCGCACAGCGTGCCTTGTCGCCGGTCGGGTTTACGGTGCCGCCATGACCACCTCCTGCACGCGCGAGCAGGTGCTCGCCTTCCGGGTGCGTGCCCAGCAGCTGGAACGCGAGCAGGGCACGCTTGCTGACACCTCGGCTCTGGACATCGGGGTGCAGGACACCGGCCCCGACGCCGCGTCGTGGGCACTGGCGCTGCGTGGCGTCGACGTGTCAGGCTTGCCGGCCTCGGCGTTGGTGCACCTATGGACGATCCGCGGCGCCCCGCACGTCTACCGGAGGGTTGACCTGCCGGCCGTCGCCGCTGCGGTCGAGCCGTTCTCCGAGGCGGACGCCAGCAAGCGGATCTACGACGCCACAAAGCCGCTTAGGGCAGCCGGCATCACGACCATTGATGCCCTGGACGCGATCGCGGCGACTATGCGGTCGGTTGTGATGCAGCCGATGGTCAAGGGCGAGGTCTCGGCCCGGCTCACTGACCTGATGGACCCGCCGTACCTTCGGCACTGCCGACCGTGCGATGCCACCCACCTGTACGAGATGCCGTTCCGGCTTGCGGCAGTCCGGGCCGGCCTCGAGCTTGCGGCAGAGACGTCGCCGCCAGTGCTCCGGCGCATCGCCGATTTCGACCCTGCCAGCACGGCCTCGCCAGCGCACAACGTCGTCCGCGCCTACCTGCGGCTGCTCGGGCCGGCCACGCCGAAGCACGTGGCCGACTACCTCGACGCCCCGGTCAAGGACGTCAAAGCCCGGTGGCCCGTCGACAGCGCCGAGGTGTCGGTCGACGGCGAGCAACGCTGGGTGCTGGCCGCCGACGAGTCCGCGCTCGCCGCCGACCCGGTGTGCACCACCCGACTGCTGGGGCCCTTCGACCTGTTCCTGCAGGCGCGCGACCGGCCACTGCTGGTTGACGACACCGCACGCGCCAAGGCGCTCTGGCCAGTGTTGGGCCGTCCCGGCGCAGTGCTGGTGGACGGCGAGGTCGCCGGCACCTGGCGACCGCGTAAGGCCGGCAAGCGGCTGCGGGTGAGTGTCCACCTGTGGACGGGGGACACCACCGCGGTCAGGGCCGCGATCACGCAGCAGGCAGAGCGGCTGGCCGCGCACCGGCAGGTGGCGTTGGCGGGGGTCGTATTCGACGGCTGAGATGGGTCCCATGCAGGGTGCCACTACCGTGACCGAGCATGACCGACTGGCGGGTACGGGTGCTCGACTGCGTCGACGAGCAGGTCAACGCCATGGTGGCTCACCTGTCCGAGCTGATTCGGGTTCCGAGCCTTGGCGGCTCCGCTGCGGAGAACAGCGCGCAGGCCGAGATGGCGCGTACGTTCCACGCCGAGGGGTTGGACACCGACCACTGGCAGATCCCGCTCGACGACCTCGCGACTGAGCCGGGTTTCCCGGGCATGGAGGTGACCCGCAACGAAGCCTGGGGGCTAGTCGGCAGGTCACCCGGTGCCGGCGGTGGTCCGACGCTGATGCTCAACGGCCACATCGACGTGGTGCCAGCAGGCGACCCGGCCACCTGGGCGGACGGCGATGCGTTCTCCGGCCGAGTCGACGCCACGCACGTCCACGGCCGCGGCGCCTGCGACATGAAGGCGGGGCTGGTCGCCGCGCTGTGGGCTGTCAAAGCGCTGCGTCGCAGCGGCGCTCCGCTGCGCGGTGACGTGCTGGTGGCCAGCGTCCAGGCCGAGGAGGACGGCGGAATGGGCACCTATGCGACGCTGGGTCGCGGCTGGCGGGCAGATGCCTGTGTTATCCCCGAGCCCACTGGCCTTGACCTGGTGCCGGCGAATGCTGGGTCGCTGACCTTCCGGCTGCGGGTCCCCGGGCGGGCGACGCACGCCTCCCGTCGGACCACCGGGGTCAGCGCGATCGAGAAGTTTTGGCCGGTGTTCGCCTCCCTGAGTGAGCTGGAGACTCGCCGTAACGCTGACGCTCACCCACTGTTCGCGCGCTGGGACATCGGCTATCCGTTGTCCATCGGTGTCGTCCGTGCCGGCGACTGGGCATCCACAGTGCCCGATCTGCTGGTGGCCGAGGGGCGGCTTGGTGTCGGCCTGGGGGAGTCGATGGGCGACGCCCGGGCCGCTCTGGAGCAGGCGGTGGCCGAGGCTTGCGACGCCGACCCGTGGCTGCGTTCACACCCCGTGGCGGTCGAGTGGTGGGGTGGGCAGTTCGCCTCCGGCCAACTGGTCGAGAGCAGCGACCTGCTCGACCGCGTGCGAGCCGCGCACTTGATCGTCACCGGCCAGCAGGAACCCCCCGACGTCTGGGGAGGCCCGTACGGCAGCGACCTGCGGCTGCTCACCGGACTTGGCGGCATCCCAACGTTGCAGTACGGCCCGGGTGACGTGACCGTTGCGCACGCCTTGGACGAGTCGGTGCCGATTGCGCAGGTCATCACCTGCGCACGCACCCTGGCTGCGCTCGCGGTGGACTACTGCGGGATCGGCTGACCGGGATTTCGAAGCCCTCGACGCCGGGGGCGCTGACCGTCCATGATGACCAGCAGCCACCCGCCGATTGGAGCAACCGCCACCATGATCTTTATCGCCGCCAAGTTTCGTGTGCTGCCCGACGACGCCGACCAGTGGCCCGAGATCGCCGCCGACTTCACCAACGCCGTCCGCGCTGAGCCCGGCTGCCTGTGGTTCGACTGGTCACGCAGCCTGGACGATCCGACGGAGTATGTGCTGGTCGAAGCCTTCCGCGACGAGGCGGCGGGCGCCGAGCATGTGCAGTCCGAGCACTTCAAGCAAGCCCAGCAGACCCTGCCCCCGCATCTGGCAGAGACCCCGCGGGTGGTGAATATGAGCCTGCCCGAGGAGGGTTGGTCCGAGCTCGGCGAGATGGCTGTGCACGAGGGCGGCTGAGTGCGGTCCGACACACATCGGCATCGCGATCTCGCGGTATCGCAGTCACGCCAACCGAAGGGAACCTAGGGTGCACGTCGTCATTGCTGGTGGACATGGTCAGATCGCGCTGCTGCTCGAGCACCGCCTCGTGCACAACGGCGACGAAGTCGTCGGGCTGGTACGCAAGGTAGACCACGTCACCGACCTCGAACGGATCGGCGCGAATGCCGCCGTCGTCGACCTGGAGTCGTGCTCAGTCGACGAGATGGCAGCCGCCCTGACCGGCTCGGAGGCAGTCGTCTTTGCCGCCGGCGCTGGCCCGGGCAGTGGTGGGGCCCGCAAGGAGACGGTCGATCGCGACGGCGCTGCGTTGCTGGCCGATGCGGCCGAGCAGGCAGGGATTCGCCGGTATGTGCTGGTCTCATCCATGGGGGTCGACGACGCCGACCCCGACTCCGAGGACGCCTTCCAGGTCTACCTGCGGGCCAAGAAGGAGGCTGAGGAAGACCTGCGTGCACGCGACCTGGACTGGACGATCGTGCGGCCTGGCCGGCTCACCGACGAGCCGGCGACCGGGCGGGTTCAGCTTGCCGACAGTGTTGAGCGCGGCGACATTCCGCGGGACGACGTGGCGGCAGTGCTGCTAGCCGTGCTGGAGGCTCCGGACACCAGCGGCAAAGTGCTTGAGCTGGTCGGCGGCGATGACGAGGTCGGCGA
>JACCYS010000229.1 GCA_013696365.1 Nocardioidaceae bacterium | reverse complement strand
CTCCTCCAGATGCGACGCGCGCACCACGAACTTGCGCACGTTGACCGCCCAGTGACGGCGGGTGATGTCCGGGATCGCCACATGCAACCGGCTGCCGTCCGGAAGGGTGGCGTCGACGAACGGGCTGTTCAGATCCACGCGGCGCCCGGAGGACTTCAGCATCCGCTCCACCAGGTCGCGCACCTGCAGAGCGGTGAGGATCGTCGTGGTCAACTGGCTGCGACCGTGGACCGCGACGAAGACCCGCCCCGGCTCGTCGATCCAGATCAACGACCGACTAGGGCACAGGTCGACGCTCGCCCACAGAAGCTGCCATCGTCCGCACGGACTGAAGGCAGGCCACGCTTGCGCAATGTGTCAACGGCGGCTGAAAACTGACCCCCTTCCGCCCACGACGTCCCATCGCGACACCCTCTCCACTGCGGTGGTGTTGCGACGAGCACTCGAACCCAAGCGCCGTCAGGGGGTCAGTTTTCACGCGCCGCCGACACAATGCCTCGTTCCGTCCTACAAGGGTTCTACGCACAGACGCTAGGATTCGACATCGTGCGTGAACAAGACGAGGTGGTCTGGTTCAGGTGCGGAGCCGAAAGCCGCCCTTTCATCTCCGCCAGCACGACGGGGACGGCTGATGAGCAGACCCAGTCTTCGTGGCGCGTCGATGACATCGCCTCGGAGGTCGCAGAGCTGCGTTCCCGCGGAGTCGAGTTCATAGAGTACGACATGCCGGGCTTGACAACCCGGGACGGGATGGCCGAAGTCAGCCACGTATGGGTGGCGTGGTTCACGGATCGGCAAGAACAGCCTGTCAGTCATCCACTACAAGTGACCGTCTGAAGCACCTTGCCGTCACCCGCGTCGTGGTCCGGTGAGCCGGTGGCCGTAGGCTTGGTCGGAGCCGGGCCCTGGGCCAGAGCGATGCATGCACCGATGCTGGCTCGGGGTCCGCAGACCCGGTTGGCCGCGGTATGGGCCCGCAAGCCGGATGCGGCACGTGATCTGGCGCGCGCCTTCGGCAGTGTCGCGGTGGGCAGCCACGACGAGCTGCTCGACGTCTGCGAGGCGGTGGCCTACGCGGTCCCTCCGGACGTCCAGGCCGACCTCGCACCGGTGGCCGCCCGGGCCGGGCGGGCGGTCATGCTCGAGAAGCCGCTCGGGCTGGACCTCCGCCAGGCGCGCGGCCTAGCCGAGACCGTCAGCGCGACCGGCGTGCCCAACATCCTGGTCCTGACCAAGCGGTTCCATCCCAGCACCGGCGCGTTCCTCGACCGGGCAGCACGCCTGCGGGCCGACGGACCGATCACGGGCGTGCTCGCGGCCTACCTGCACGGGTTCACTTTGCGAGGCGGGGCATCGACGACGCCGTGGCGCCTCGACCATGGAGCGCTGCTCGACCTGGGACCGCACCTGGTGGACCTGGTGGATGCGGCGGCCGGACCGATCCGCAGCGTACGGGCCACGGGTGACCCGAGGACGTACCTCACGGTGAGTACCGAGCACGACGACGGAGTCGGCCAGCTGGCGCTCTCCTGCGCGGTCGCGATCGACTCAGCGCTGACCCGGGTCGAGGTGTTCTCCGACCAGGGCAGCGCTCGTTGGGACACCGCCGGGATCGACCACGACGCGTGCTGGCCGGTGTTGTGCGCCGAGTTCGCCGGCGCGGTTCGCCATGGCACCGCGGTCCGCGCGGATGTCGAGCGGGGCCTGTCGCTGCAGCTGGTGCTGGACGCGGTCAGCCGGTCACTGACGGAGGACCGTCGGGTCGTCCTCGACGAGTGAACTCACCGCGTTCCCGGTCGAGCGGTTCGGCTGGCTGGCGTCGGCCAGGGCGCGGCGGTACTCGCGGGGGCTGCACCCGGCGACTGACCGGAAGCGCCGGTTGAAGTTGGACAGGTTGCCGTAGCCGCACCGGGTCGCGACCTCGGAGATCGCGAGGTCGGTGTCACGCAGCAGCTGGCACGCGGCTGCGACCCGCAGCTCGGTGACGTACGCGGTCATCGTGCGGCCCATGGCGCGCCGGAAGAAACGGCTCAGCGCCACCGGAGTGAGGTGCGCGACTTGGGCCACCGAGTCGAGCCGGATGTCGGTCACGACGTTGGCTTGCAGGTAGGCACACACTGCCTCCATCCGCTGCCGGGCCGCCGGCGTCCACTGGTGACGGGCGCCGGGATCGGTGAGCGTGCGGACCGGGCCGTCAGCAAGGACGGAGAGCAGGTCGAGCAATGCGACCGTACGAGCGGCGGGCGCCAGGGCCGCCAGCCCCGCGAGCCGGCCGGCCACCTCGGGCGTGGCCTCGACCAGCGCGGCGGACGCGTCCAGCAGGTCCGCCACCCCGGCGAACTCCGGTGCCGCGAACAGCTCGGCCCCCAGGAAGTCGCGGCGGAACTGGACGAGGATCGCCTCCTGACCGGCGGTGCCCGGCGTCGAGACGAAGGCGTGCGGGACATGCGGACCGATCAGCGCCAGGTCACCCGGTCGGTAGCTCTCGATCCGCTCCCCGACGATCCGGGTGCCCGACCCGCGCGTGATCAGGGTGAGCTCGACCTCGGGGTGGAAGTGCCAGAAGAAGTCGAAGCTCGTCTCCCGCAGGACCCGGTGCTGCCAGGACGCGGCGGGCGGCACCGCCACCGGCTCGTACGACGCGCGCACCCGTCGACCGTACTCAACGCACCGCCGGAAGACCCAGGTGACGTCCGGTGAGGCAACGAAGTACCGGAACCGGTCAGCCGCCAGGCGTCGTTCCTTAGGTGCACCTGGACCAGCGCAGCTCGCCGTCGACCTCGGTGCCGTCCGGGCTCAGCCCGAGGTGCCTGGCGACGGCGGCCGAGGGCGCGTTGGCGGGCGCGACGAGAAGGGAGACCTCGGT
>JACCYS010000201.1 GCA_013696365.1 Nocardioidaceae bacterium | reverse complement strand
ACCGGCCAGGTCTCCATCCGGAAGTACGTCTGCGTCGATGACATTGGCAACGTCATCAACCCACTGATCGTCGAGGGTCAGGTGCACGGCGGGCTCGCCCAGGGGATTGCGCAGGCCCTCTTCGAGGAGGCCGTCTACGACGAGTCGGGCACGCTGGTCACCGGCTCGTTCGTGGACTACCTGGTGCCCAGCGCGGCCGACCTGCCGAGCTTCGTCACCGACCGCACCGAGACGCCGGCGACCACCAATCCGCTGGGCGTCAAGGGTGTCGGCGAGGCGGGCACCATCGCCTCCACGCCGGCGGTGGTCAACGCCGTCATCGACGCGGTGCGCCACCTCGGGGTCGGCGACATCACGATGCCGCTGTCCCCGCACCGGGTGTGGCAGTCGATCCAGGGACAGGCGATCAGCGAGAGCCCGCGAGAGCAAGTGGTCAGCGGGGAGCAACTCGCGGATCCGCAACCAGGCAGCGGGCAGATCCCCACCGGTGGGGCAGAGCAGAACGGAGACGCACGATGATCCCGGCAGGTTTCGACTATCACGCACCGACCACCCTCGACGAGGCGGTACAACTGCTCAGCGATGCCGGCGAGGACGCCAAGGTGCTGGCCGGTGGACAGAGCCTGATCCCGGTGCTTCGGCTGCGGCTCGCGGCGCCCGAGACGGTCATCGACCTCGACCGGGTCGATGAGCTCCGCGGCATACGCCTGGACGGCGACACGCTCGTGATCGGGGCGATGACGCCGCATCACGAGGTCGCCACTGACGAGCTGGTCCGCCAGCACGCGCGGGTGCTGGCGGAGGCGGCGGCGACCGTTGCGGACCCGCAGGTCCGCCACCGCGGCACCCTCGGCGGCGCGCTGGCCCACGCAGACCCGGCAGGTGACATGCCGGCTCCGATGCTCGCCCTCGACGGCGAGATGGTCATCGTCGGCCCGGGCGGTCGGCGCACGTTGCCGGCGGCGGACTTCCTCGAGGACCTGTTCACCACCGCGCTGGCCGAGGACGAACTGCTCGTCGAGATCCGCGTCCCGTCGCACGACGGGTGGGGCGGGCACTACGAGAAGTTCACCCGAGTGTCCCAGCAGTGGTCGATTGTGGCCGTGGCCGCCGCCGTACGGGCCGAGGGAGGCACCATCGCCGAGGCCAGGGTCGCGTTGACCAACATGGGGTCCACCGCGGTGCGCGCGCATGCGGTCGAGCAGGCACTGGTCGGCGCCGCAGCCGACGACGCGTCCGTACGCGCTGCCGCCGCGCAGGCCGCCGAGGGGACCTCGCCGCCATCGGACACCAACGGCGACGCCGCCTATCGCCGGCACCTGGCCACCGTGCTGACCCGGCGGGCCGTGCTCGCCGCCGCGGGTGCCTGATGGAGTTGGAGCACCGTTTCACCGTGCCGGCGTCGGTGGATGAGACCTGGGCCATGTTCAACGACCTGGAGAAGGTGGCGCCGTGCTTCCCTGGTGCCGCGCTGACGTCGGTCGATGGCGACGACTTCGCGGGGACGGTCAAGGTCAAGTTGGGGCCGGTTTCCCTGCAGTACAGCGGCACCGGCACGTTCGTGGAGCGCGACGAGGACACCCACACCGCTCGGTTCGAGGCCAAGGGCAAGGACAAGCGCGGCAACGGCACAGCTGCAGCCAAGGTGCGTGCGGTGCTCGAGCCCGACGGTGCTGGCACAGCCGTCGCGGTCAGCACCGACCTCGCCGTCACCGGAAAGCCGGCTCAGTTCGGTCGCGGTCTGATGCAAGATGTCAGCGACAAGCTGTTGGACAGGTTCGTCGACTGCCTCACCGAAAAGTTGACGGCAGAGCCCGAGGTCGAGGCGGACGAGCCAGTCGCGCCAGCCCAGCCGCCGCCAGCCCAGCCGCCGCCAGAAGCTGAGCCGCCGCTAGCCCAGCCGCCGCCAGCCACCGCGCGTACGGAGGCGCCGGCATCGCAAGTAGCGCTCGATCTGGGGTCGACCCTGCTGCCGGTACTCGCCAAACGCTACGGCCCGCCCGCGTTCGGGCTTCTGGTCATCGTGTTGGCGCTGCGTCGCTTACTTCGCCGCTGACCTGGGCGTGGCCCCTTACACGGGGTGCTCCGCAACGATCTCGGTGCGCACACGCCCGATGTGACTCACATTGGCTGTGACTACGTCGAGAGTGCACAGGCGACCCGGACCGTCGGTCAGAGGCCGCCGACGGGCGCGACGACGATGCCGGCCTCTTCGCAGACCCAGTGCGGGTCGGCGCCGAGCTCGGGGGACACCCTCAGCGCGTGCTCTGCCTGCACCTCGCATCCGGTGCACAACGGCCATCGGGTGGCCTCGTCGAACAGTGCGTCCTGCACGTCTTGCGCGACGAGTCCGCCGACGTAGGCGACCCCGTCGGCCCACTGGTCGACCCACCAGCGGCGCTCGGCCAGCGCCGTCTCGAGGATCGAGACGCCGGCCGCGTCCGCCAGCCGACGCGCGTCCAGGTCATGCAGCACCTGTGCACGTGCCTGCAGCAGGGCCTCTCGTGGTGTCACCCACACGATTTTGCCAGCGTGGGCGATGATCTCCATATGGGTGAGCCCGTGCTGGAGGTGCGCGTGCTGCACCGGGCTGACGCGGAAGCAGCAGAGGCCGGTGGGGCTGACCGGCTCATGGTGGTTGCGCTGGGGGAACAGCGCGCTCATGCGCCGGACCCCGGCGTGGTGGCCGAGGTGGTCCGGGCGAGCGGGTTACCAGTAAGGCCGTTGTTGCGGTTGCCCGCCGATGCCGACCGTCCGGACACCACGACTGGCGCTGGGCTCGACCGTATGGTCGGGCTGGCGGGCGAGTACGTGGCTGCTGGTGCCGACGGAGTGGTCGCAGGGTTCACCACCGATCAGTTGGAGATCGACGTGGAGTTGGCCACCGCGCTGGGTGAGCAACTGAACTGCCCGTGGACCTTCTCCCGGGCGTTGGATCGCACGCTCGAGCACCGGCGGTCCTGGCGGCACGTGCTTGGCCTCCCCGGCGTGGACGCCGTCCTGTCTGCGGGGTCGTCGGTCGACGCCGAGCGTGGACACCAGCAACTTCTCGACCTCGCGGGCGACCCGGCCATCGCTGCTCGGCTGGTCGCCGCCGGTGGGGTCCGGCCCGAGCACGTGCCGTGGCTGCTGCGTGCGCGCGTGGCCGGTGTGCAGGTGGCGAGTGCGGTGCGCCCGGGAGGATCGTGGACCAGGGCGCACGTCGACACCCAGCTGGTGCGGTCGTGGCGGCTGCTGCTCGACGACGAGCTCGCAGCGCGGCGCTCCCGCAGCTGATCGCAGGGCGACCGGCGACACCGTGCAGTCGCCTCAGCTGTCGGTCAGGCTGGTCAGCTCGGCGTGCAAGCTCTGGCGTGCGGGTGCCTCCCAGCGGGCCCTTCCGTCAGCGGTGCGGAACAGCTGGGGCTGCGCCAGCAGCGTGCGGAGGACCTCTGCCCGCCCGGCCCCAAAGGCTTGGTCGGACACGTGTGCGTACTCCTTGTGCACGCCGGCGACATAGCTGCGATAGCGCTGCGGCGAGGCGCCAAGCACCGCGAGGTCTGCGTCGCTGAGCACACAACCGTTGTGGTCGTCCGCGGCCGGGTCGTGGTCGCGGGTCATGCGGACCAGTGACGCCACCGTCGCTATGAGGCTCGCATCGAGCCCGAGCCCACTGAGTGTCTCGAGCGCCAGGGTTGCGGACAGCTCCTCGTCGTCTGGTCTTCCCGCATACACCGCATCGTGGAACCAGGCCCCCAGTCGGACTGCCAGCGGGTTGTCCGCCACCTCGACCAGCACGTCGACGGCCTCAAGCACCTCAAGCAGGTGGCGCTGATCGTGATGGTGGCGGTGTGGCTCCCCCCATCGTTCGAGCAATCCCTCGCCGAGCACGTGGCTGCCGGCAGAGCCGGGCAGCAGCGCCGACCAGCGCCGCCGCAGCTCGTCGGTCACCGTCACGACCCCGATCTTGCCGCAGTGCACGATGATGGGCCGCGTGGCTCTGCTCGTCGACCCGCCCGCCTGGCCCGCGCACGGCCGCCTCTGGTCCCACCTGGTCAGCGACACCTCGGTGACCGAGCTGCATATCTTCGCCGCCGGGCTTGGGGTGCCGCGGCAGGCCTTCGACCGGGACCACTACGACGTGCCGGCCGAGGCTTACGAGGCGATCGTGGCGGCTGGCGCTTCGCCCGTCGACAGCCGCGAGCTGGTCCGGCGGCTGGCAGCTGCAGGGTTGCGGGCTCGGCGGGTGCAGACGACCGGTCGGCGCAAACCTGGGCAGGTGCTGCTGCGCCCGCCCAGGCTGCGAGCAGGAAGCCTGGTGGCGGTGGTGTCCCCTGCTGGCCCGGTGTTGACTGAGCGGCTCGAGCGCGGGCTGGCGGTGCTCCGCGGTTGGGGGCTGCAGGTGCGCCTCGGACCGCACGTGCTGGCCCGGCACCGCAGCCTCGACCACCTGGCTGGCGGGGACGCTGAGCGGGCAGCCGACGTCGAGACCGCCTGGATCGACCAGGATGTCGCGGCGGTGTGGTGTGCCCGTGGTGGCTACGGCAGCCACCGGTTGGTCGACCGGCTCGATCACACCGCCATGGCTGCGGCGGCGCCACGGCTGCTGGTGGGTTTCTCCGACGTGACCGCGCTGCATGAGCTGGTCAACGGGCGACTGGGGCTGGTCAGCCTGCACGCTCCGGTGGTGACCTCACTGGGCGAGGCCGCGCCACAGGCAGTCGACCACGTCCGGAGGCTGCTGTTCGAGCCCGCGCATGCACTGGAGCTCTTTGCCGGAGTGCGACTGCGGTCGCTGGTCGGGGGAGCGGCCGCGGGCGTGCTCGCCGGCGGCAACCTGCGGCTGCTGACCTCTGCGTTGGGCACGCGGACGTCGCGACCAGCCCGCGGTGCGATCGTCGTGCTCGAGGACATCGGGGAGGAGCCCTACCGGATCGACGCCATGCTCACCCAGTTGCGCCGCAACGGCTGGTTCGATGGCGTCCGGGGCATCGTGGCCGGGTCCTTCGGCGGCGTCGACGCCACTAGCCTCGACCACGTCCTCCGCGACCGCCTTGACGACCTCGGCGTACCTGTGGTGGCCGGCGCGCCGTTCGGGCACATCGACGACAACCGGCCGGTCCCGTTGGGGGTGTCGGCCGCACTGGACGCCGACGCCGGCAGCCTGCGGCTCGCTCGCCCGGCGCTGGCCTGACGTCAGCTCGTCAGCAAGTCCGGCAGCGGGCGGGCGTGCAGCACCGTCAGTGAGGTGACTGCGCGGGTGAGGCAGACGTACAGCCGACGGACCCCGACGACAGGCTCGGGCTCCCCGGCCACGATGTCGGCCGGCTCAACCAGCACGACGTGGTCGAACTCCAGACCCTTGGCGAGCGTCGCCGGCACCACGTCTACCCGCACCTCGAAGGCGTCGTCACCCGCATCTGAGCCGAGCACCGAATGGGCGACACCGGCGGCGACCAGGACGTCAGCAACCGGCCCAACTGCCGCGTCCGGCACCACGACACCGACCGACCCCTCGCGCGTCAGCAGTTGCTGGGCGGCGGCCGCAGCACTCGCAATCGGAACGTCGCAGCGGCGTACGTCCAGGTCACCCGTGCCGCGGCGCACCGACGACGGCGGAGCGAGCCCGGGTGCTGCCACCGGCAACAGCCGAGCAGCGAAAGCGATGACGTCGGCGGGAACCCGAAAGCCGCGGGTGAGCTCCTCGACCATGGCGTCGGCCTTGCCAAGGTGCCCCAGTGCCACCGGCCAACTCGTGGCTGCCCAGGCGGTGGTGGCCTGGGCCAGGTCGCCGAGGACGGTGGCCGAGCCGGTCGAGCAGCGTCGCCCGACCGCGCGCAGCATCATCGGCGACAGGTCTTGCGCCTCGTCAAGCACCACATGCCCGCGGCTCGGCTGCCGCTCCACCAGGTCGGCCACCTCGTCCACCAGCACCGCGTCGCCCAGCGACCATGGGGCTGAGCCCGGCCCGCGGGGGGTAGACGGCCAGGCCAGCACACGTTGCTCTGCCTCCGACAGCACCCCATCGGCGCACTCGGCTAGGAAGGCCCGGTGGCTCAGCAGCGCAAACGTCGTGCGCACCGGGTCGACAGCAGGCCACACCCGCTGGCACCACTCCCGCACCGGCCGCGACCGCGCGACCGCGTCCTGAATCCGGTCGTCGGGGGACTCGCCGGCCGTCTCCATCCGCACCAGCACCGCATGGGCCAGCCGCCGCGGCAGCAGTGCCGCACCGGCGCTGTAGCGGATTCCGCGGCTGCGCAACTCATTGACGATGGCCTCCGCGTCGTACAGCGGCACCCGCCACCGCCTCGACCCGCGCGGCACGACCAGCGCCTCGGTGGGCGCCCGCAGCTGCGACCACACCGCCCGCCGGGCCACCTCGGCGAGCCGGGCATCACCGACGAGCCTGCCCCGCTCGGGTGGGTCGCTGTGCCGCACGGGCACCCGGTCACACAGCTGCGCCACCGTGGACTGGGTGGCGTCGATCTCACCGAGAGCGGGCAACACGTCGCCGATGTAGCGCAGGAAAGAGGCATTGGGCCCCACCACCAGCACACCCTGGCGGCTGAGCTGCTCGCGGTGCGCATACAGCAGCCAGGCCGCCCGGTGCAGCCCCACCGCGGTCTTTCCGGTGCCGGGTGCTCCCTGCACGCAGACGGTGGTGGCGAGGTCGGCGCGGACGATCTCGTCCTGCTCGGGCTGGATCGTGGCGACGATGTCCCGCATCGGCCCGAGCCGGGGCCGCTCGATCTCGGCCGCCAGCAGCGCGCTGTCGCGGGTCTGGTGCCCCGCCGACAACTGCTCGTCCTCGTAGACGGTCAGGGCACCGGCACTGAAGCCGAACCGCCGGCGCTGGACCACCCCCATCGGCTCCCGGGCACTGGCGCGGTAGAAGCTGCGCGAAACACCTGCACGCCAGTCCAGCACCATCGGCTCACCGGCGTCGTCGGTGACGTGTCGCCGCCCGACGTAGAGCCGCTCGGCCCCGGCGGCCGTGTCCAGGTCGAGGCGGCCGAAGAACAGCGGCACGCTGGGGTCGTCCTCCAGCGACCGCATCCGCCGCCACAGGGTGGCCTTGAGGTGCTCGGTGGAGACCCGGTCACCCCCCTGCGCGGACAAGCCGGCAACGGCAGTGCGCATGTGGAGCAGAAACTCGCGGGAGCGGGCGAGGTGCGCACGCTCACGGCGCAACTCAGGGTCGGCGGCTGGATCGGTGGTGGCGTCGGCATCGGAGTGGGCAGGAGGACCTGGGGGCATGATGCACCTCGTCGGGCGCGGCGGGGGAGGGCGCACGAACCTAGCAGCGAACCCACCGTCGGTCACCGCAATTTTGCGTCCGAGGCGCCCGCAAGAGCCGAAAATCTGACTGCCAGCAACAATGCGTGCACATTACGGTTCAAAGAAAGATGAGTGTGGCGGGCAACCTCAATGCCGGATTCACCCACCGTTCATGGAAACATATGCCGGTGACCGCCCTGCTCCGACCGGCCCTAGACGCGAGCGACCTGTTTGCGCTCGACCCTGCTCGCACACATCTCAGCCCGGGTGCGTACGGCGCCGTGCCGCGGCCGGTTCTCGAAGCCCAGCAGACCTGGCGTGCGCGGGCAGAGGCCGACCCGCACCGCTTCCATGGCGTCGAGCAGCGGACCGCGGTCGTCGCCGGGCGACATGCTGCGGCCGACTGGCTCGGGGTGCCACGCGACGCGCTGGCGCTGGTCACCAACGTCACCGAGGCTGCCTCCACCATGCTTGCCGCGCTCGATCTGCGTGCCGGAGACGAAATCGTGCTGAGCAACCACGGCTATGGCGCGATTCGGCGGGCGGTCGAGGTCTGGTGTGCGCGCGCCGGCGTGGTGCTCCGCGAGGCGCTCGTCAGCTTGGACGCCGAAGACGAGACGGTCGTCGGGGCGTACGCCGAGCAGCTCAGCGAGCGGACCCGGCTGGTCGTGGTGGACCAGATCACCTCCCCGACCGCCCGGATGATGCCGGTGCGCGCCGTCGTTGCCGCCGCCCGAGGCACCGATGCGATGGTGCTGGTCGACGCGGCACACGGTCCGGGCCACGTCGACGTGGACGTGGAAGACCTGGGTGCAGACGCCTGGGTCGGCAACCTGCACAAATGGGCTTTCGCCGCGCGGGGCACCGCAGCGCTGTGGATCGCTCCGCACTGGCGAGCCCGGGCGCGCCCGCTGGTGCTCGGATGGACGGCGGCCGACGGCTTCCCCGACTGCTTCGACGCCCGCGGCACCGTGGATCTGTCCGCCTGGATGACGGTGCCGGATGCGCTCCGGCTGTGGGGGTCGTTGGGCGGCTGGCAGATGGTTAGGCGGAACGCGCAGCTCGCCGACTGGGGGCAACGACTGGTCGCCGACGCGATCGGTGTCAGCCTGGCCGGCACCCCGGCCACGCCAGCGCCCGCGATGCGGCTGATCCCGCTGCCCGCCGGGACGGCGGCCGACGAGGCCGCCGCCGCCGCCCTCTACCACGACCTCAGTGCTGAGTCGGTCGAGGTCGGTGTCATCTCCTGGGGTGGGCGCGGCTGGCTGCGTCCGGGCACACAGGTGTTCACCACCGAGGACGACCATGTCCGCCTGGCCGAGGTGCTGCGGCGACTGCTGGGCTATCGGCCGGCCAACAGGTCGTCGGCGTCCACGATCGAGTACGCATAGCCCTGCTCGGCGAGGAAGCGTTGCCGGTGCTGGGCAAAATCGGCGTCGACGGTGTCCCGGGCGACCACCGCATAGAACCGCGCCGCTCGACCGTCCGCCTTGGGTCGCATCAACCGGCCCAGACGCTGGGCCTCCTCCTGTCGCGAGCCGAAGGATCCGGACACCTGGATGGCGACGCTCGCCTCGGGTAGGTCGACCGAGAAGTTGGCGACCTTGCTCACCACCAGCAAACCCACCTCGTCGGCGCGAAAGGCGGCAAACAGGCGCTGCCGTTCGGTGACTGTTGTCTGACCGGTGATTACGGCCGCACCGAGATGCTCCCCGATCTCCTCGAGCTGATCTAGATACTGCCCGATGACCAGCGTTTGGTCGCCAGCGTGCCGCGCAACCAGCTCGTGCACGACTTGCAGCTTGGCCCGCGCCGCCGTCGCCAGCCGGTAGCGGACGTCTGGCTCAGCGATGGCATAGGACATCCGTTCGTCGTCATCGAGGCTGACCCGTACCTCGACGCATTCGGCCGGAGCGATGTAGCCCTGCTGTTCGATGTCCTTCCACGGCGCGTCGTACCGCTTGGGCCCGATCAGGCTGAAGACGTCGCCCTCACGGCCGTCCTCGCGTACCAGGGTGGCGGTCAGTCCGAGGCGTCGGCGGGCCTGCAGGTCTGCTGTCATCCGGAACACCGGTGCTGGCAGCAGGTGCACCTCGTCGTACAGCACCAATCCCCAGTCCTTGGCGTCGAACAGTTCCAGGTGGGCGTACACACCCTTGCGCTTGGTGGTCAGCACCTGATACGTCGCGATGGTCACCGGGCGAATCTCCTTGCGTGCGCCGGTGTACTCGCCGATCTCGTCCTCGTTCAGCGTCGTACGACGCAGCAGCTCGTCGCGCCACTGCCGCGCGGAGACTGTGTTCGTCACCAGGATCAGTGTCGTGGCGCCGGCCTGGGCCATCGCCGCAGCGCCGACAAGCGTCTTGCCGGCCCCGCACGGCAACACCACCACCCCGGACCCACCGTGCCAGAACGACTCGGCGGCCTCCCGCTGGTAGGGCCGCAGCTGCCAGTGCGACTCGTCCAGTTCGATCGGGTGTGCCTCGCCGTTGACGTAGCCGGCCATGTCCTCGGCCGGCCAGCCAAGCTTGAGCAACGCCTGCTTGAGGGCACCGCGCTGCGACGGGTGGACCACCACCGCTCCACCCTCGTAGGCGGGGTCGTCGAGCCGGGCACCGAGCATCGGCGCCAACCGCTTGGCCCGCAGCACCTCCTCAAGCACGGGGCGGTCGGTGCTGGACAGCACCAGCGGGTGCTGCGGGTGCTTGTCGAGCCGCAGTCGACCGTAACGGGACATGGTCTCGGCGACGTCGACCAGCAGCGAATGCGGCACCGGGTAGCGACTGAAGCGCAGCAGCACATCGACGACCTGCTCGGCATCGTGCCCGGCGGCGCGGGCATTCCACAGCCCCAGCGGTGTCAACCGGTAGGTGTGCACATGTTCGGGTGATCGCTCCAGCTCGGCGAAGGGGGCGATCTGTCGCCGGCACTCGGGCGCGTCGGCGTGCTCGACCTCGAGCAGCAGCGTCTTGTCGGACTGGACGATCAGTGGCCCGTCACTCACGCGGTCTCCTTCGGCTCTTGCTGGTCGCGCTCGGCGCGACGCCTGGCACGGTACGCCGCCACGTTGGCCCGGGACGAACAGCGATCCGAGCAGTAGCGTCTGGAGCGGTTCGGCGAGGTGTCCACAAACACATCCGTGCAGCCGGTTGCCTGGCATACCCCGAGCCGCAGGGCGCCGATGTCGCAGACGACGACGGCGAGGCCGAGCAGCGCCTCGGCGATCAGCAGTTGCGCGACCGACGACGATCTGTTGCCCACATGCAGGTGCCAGGACTGGGCATCGTGCCCGGCGATGTAGGGGGTGATCGCGTGCTTGCCGAGCAGGCTGTTCAGCCGTTCGACCACCAGGTCCTCCGTGCCAGCCGACGAGGCTTCGAAGACCTGCCGCAGGCCACCGCTGAAGCGGTACAGCGTTTTACGGTCACGCTCGCTGCACCGCTCCGCCAACCAGTCACGGTCGGCCAGCAGCGCGCGCAGGTCGTCCCTGCCGTCCAGCGGGGCGTTCACCAGCCGTGCAGCACGCTCGGCGTAACCGACGAAATCCACCCGTGCACCTTACGCTCGCGCCGCCGGGCGCTGGCGCCGCACGCCACGTAAACGTGGCGGAGCATCGCTTGACGTGGCGCGCACGCCTCGCAAAGGTGCACAGGCCACGTAAACGTGGCGGACGGGAGTGGGGCGACCGGAAGGTGCGGGCGGCTAGCGGTGACCGGTCACCGCAGCGTACGGCCGACTGCATCGGTCACCACGTCGGCCAACTCGCCACGCTGCGCGAAGGCAGCCCGCTGCACATCGGCGCCGGTGCCACGCCGCAGCACATCGTCCAGGCGGGTGCTGACTGCATCCAGGTCACCGTGGGCCTGCAGGGCCGGGGCGATGTGTGCCAGTAGCCGCTTGATCTGTTGCTGGGCTGGCACCGTGGTTGCGGTCAACGGGTCGACCAGATCCGCCGAGACACCGAACCTGCCGGCGCGCCAGGCAGCCCCGCGCAACACCTCCATCCGCACCGACGGAGCCGGCTGACCCGCGCGCCACTCCTGGGCAGCGGTCTCGACCAGACCACGGGCTAAGCCGGCGAGCAGCACAGCATCCTCGACGTCGAGACAGACATCGAAGACCCGCAGCTCGACCGTCGGGTACTGCCGCGACGCTCGAATGTCCAGGTATGCCATCCCCTCGTCGAGCGCGGCTCCGCATTCGACCATGTCGTCGATGGCGCGTCGATAGCCGGCTGGGTCACCGAAGAGCTCGCTCGGCCCGGCGCTCGGCCACCGGCTCCACACCCGTTGGCGATAGCTGGCATAGCTGGAGTCGCCGCCCTGCCAGAACGGGCTGTTCGCCGACAGCGCGGTGAGCACCGCCAGCCAGGGTCGCACCCGGTCCATCACGCCGACCGCTTCCTCGACGCTGTCGACCGCCACATGCACGTGACAGCCGTTGCACAGCAATTCACGAGCCGTCATGCCGTACAGCCGGGTCATTCGCTCGTAGCGCTCATCGGTGGTGCCCTTCGGCTCCACCGGCAGTGGGCTGGTGGCCAGCGCTGCCAACCGCAGGCCATGCTGCTCGGCCGCATGGGCCAGCCGCCGACGCAGCGCCCGCAGGTTGGCGCCGATGTCGTCAAGCTCTCGGTGCACCTCGGTTCCGAGCTCCACCTGCTCGCGCTTCAACTCGTGCTCGAGGCCACCCGAGACGTCGTCGCCAGCATCGTCGCCAGCATCGTCGCCGGCAGCACCGCCTGCCGAGTCGACCACCTCGTCACCGGCCGGGCGGGGCTGCCCGGTCGCGGGATCGACCAGCAGCAACTCTTCCTCGACCCCGATGGTGCGGTCTGTTCGCATTGAACCCATCCGCGCATCCTGACGGGTGACGCCGCAGCGTGCGACACCGACCGGTCAGCCGGCGACCGCGACCCGGCTGATCCGGTGCAGGGCGAAGGCGCGCCGACTGCTGCTGCGGTGGTCCTGCGCGATGAGTCTCCCGCCGTCGATCCACAGCGGCTCCACCAGCCGCTCCGACACGGTGCCGGTCTCATCCAGGTACGCAAGCCACACCGTCGCGCGGTGATCGACCGCAGAGCGCAGCTCGTCCACCACACTGATGTGACCTCGGGGCTGGGTGCCGTTCGGCCGGGCCGCGCTGGCTCGCTCACCGGCCCGGATGGCGGCCAGCACCGTGTTGATCTGGTCGTCATCGAGGCCCGCCCGAGCGGTGGGCGGGGTTCGTCGAGCCCGCGCCGACGACGCTCGACGACTGTCCTGAGCGACATGTACGCCGCGACCGTCGGCTCCCTCGAGCAGCGGGGCGTGCTGGCTTTGCCGCAACCGAGCCAGCACCACATCGGCGGGGGACTCGGTCACGGCGACGGTTGGTGCCAGCCGTCGCAGCCCGAGACCGGCGAGCCCGGTGTCGGCCAGCAACCTGTCCAGCTCGGCGTGGTCGTCGGCACGGACATAGACCGCGGCACTGCCCACCCGCAGACGCCCATGCCGCCGGGCGGCATCGTCCACGAGGTACGTGAGGGGCTGCGGCACGGGGGTGCGCGAGTGGTCGGCCAAAAAGGCGTGCACCTGGGTTGTCGGCCATCCCGCGTCCAGCGCACGACGGATCGACTCGCGGGAGAAGCGATAGACAGTCGCACCTCCCCGCGACTCGACGTCCGCGAGCAGCGCCAGACCGTGCGCGACCGGCGGCTCCAGTGGCCCCGGGGCTATCGCCGTCAGGTCGCCCTGCAGCAGGACATGGTCCACCGGCTGGGGCAGCAACGGTGCCAGCAGTTCGGCGGGCTGTTGACTGTCATCGCCGGGAGCGATCAGCGCTCGCCCCGCAGTGGTCAGGGCGCCACGGGCGGTCACCCCGAGTCGTGCTGCCTCCAGCAGGCTGCGCCGCACCAACGCATCACGCAGCAGTGTCTTGCGCGGACGCCGCCAGGCGACTGCCGCGACCACTTGCTCCGGATCGCCCACGGTGCTGCCGGGCTGCACGCTGGCCAGCACGTCCAGGCTTGCCCGGCGTACGGACGCGGCGGCACCGCGCTCCAGGTCGGGGCTCAGCGGGTTCACCGGCCGGTCCCGGTCGTCGCGGGCACCCACGAGCACGGTGGCGCGGGGGGTGAGCAACCATGCGCCTGCCAGCCACGCCCAGCGCAGCTCCGCGGGCTGCTCGCGCCAGGTATCGAAGTCGTCGGTCGGCAGCCACACTTCGTCAACCTCGGCGTCGTCGCCAGCCGCCACCAGACCCGCCGCCCGCGCCACCTCGAGCAGGAAACCCGCCTCATCCACAGTGACGTCCAACTCCGCCGCCGCCGCGCGCATATCCCGCACGCCGACGCCGCCGGAGCGAAGCACCGCCGGTGGACGCGCACCCCAGGTCTCCAGCACCAGCTCGACTCGGCGCACCGCTTCAAAGGCGGCGCCGGCCCCGGTGCGGTCCACCGTTGTCGGATCGACCGGGCGGACCGTTGTCGCTGGCATCGACTCGATCGGTGTCGCCGTCGTGCGGCCACCGCGCAGGTGCAGACCGACCTCGCGAGGCAGCATCACCGTCTGGTCGTCGACAGCAACCAGCAGCCCGCGGGCCAGCAGATGTTGCAGTGCCGTCGTCGCGTTAGCGACGCCCGTAGGCGCGGGCACGCTGCCCAGTCGTCCGCTGGGTGGACCGGAGGCCAGCCGTGCCAACAACCGGTGCACATCGTCGCCTGCCGCCGTTGCGGCATCATCCAGCCGGGCCTGCAGCCAGCCGGGCTTGGCGAAGGCGTCGGCGATCCGGCCCGCGGTCGCCAATGGGTCGCCAGCTGCGGTGAGGCCGAGGTCCTCGGCCAAGTCGGTGACCCGTGCGGGGCTAGCCGCGGTCAACAGCGTCACGAGGCTCGGGCCGAGCCCGGCGGGTTCGGCTCCGAGGACGTCGCGTGCAACCCGGACCAGCCGCAGGTCGGTATCGTCACCCCAGATCAACGCCAACGACCGCAGCCGCCGCAGCACGCTGTCGACCATCTCAGGGCCCATCCGCACGAGTCGCGACACCGCTGTGTCCGCGACCGGGTCACCGAGCAGCGCCAATGCCTCGACCACCGCCAGATGCGCACTGTCGAGCCTGTCGATGGCCATCGCCACCGACCCCCTGCCAGCCACCCGCGCGGCGAGCTGACCGAGGTCGTGCGGGGCGGGCCGCGCCACGTCGGGTCGCATCCGCAGCAGCTCGGCCAGGGCGTCATCGTCCCAGCCGCGCAGCGCATCGGCCAAGGTGCGCGCCGTCGGCGGGGCGGCGCTCGTCTCGGTGGACATCGAGACAACCGTACGGGGGCTGTGTCGCACCGCGAACGAATCGGCCTCGTTTCGGTCTTGGCTGCCCGTACGGCAGGCTAGGGCAGTCAGTACAGGATCGGCGTGGGGAGGACGCGCGGATGGCGACGATCGAGGCCGTCGGGTTGGCCAAGCGGTATGGCAGCAAGCAGGCCGTGGAGGGGTTGTCGTTCCGGGTCGATCCGGGCAGCGTGACCGGCTTCCTCGGTCCCAACGGGTCAGGCAAGTCCACCACGATGCGGCTGATGCTCGGCCTGGACAACGGCGAGGGCAGCACCACCTTTGACGGGCAGCCCTTCCGCAGCCTGCGCGATCCGATGCGGCACGTGGGGGCGCTGCTGGAGGCCAAACCGTTCCACCCAACCCGCTCCGCCCGCAACCACCTGCGGTTGCTCGCAGTCTCCAACGACATTGCTGACTTGCGCTGCGATGAGGTGCTCGAGATGGTCGGACTGACCTCGGTGGCCAAGGGCAAGCCGAAGAAGTTCAGCCTCGGCATGGGGCAGCGGCTCGGTATCGCCGCGGCGCTGCTCGGTGACCCGCACACGCTGATCCTCGACGAGCCCGCCAACGGGCTCGACCCGCAGGGCATCCAGTGGCTGCGCAGCCTGCTCAAGCAGCTTGCCGGGGAGGGCCGGTCGGTCTTCGTGTCCAGCCACCTGCTGGCCGAGATGGCGCTGATGGCTGACCGGCTGGTGGTGATCGGCCGCGGCCGGCTGATCGCTAGCGGACCCGTAGAGGACTTCATCAAGTCGTCCCGCAACAACGCGATCGTGCTGCGCAGCCCGGACATCGAGCGGCTCGGGTCGGCGCTCGCAGAGCGCGGCGCCTCCGTGCAAGGACAGGCGGACGGATCGTTCGTCGTGACCGGCATGGACCGCCAACAGATCGGCGACATCGCACACGAGCTGCACGCCCGGCTGCACGAGTTGAGCAGCCGCGAGGCGACCCTGGAAGAGGCGTTCTTGGAGGCGACCGGCATGAGCGAGGAGTACGTCGGGCACCCCGGCGGGCTGAGCGGCCCGCCAGGCAGCGACGGCGCAGACAACCCGGCGACCATGACGACGGGGCAGACCCGATGACCGCCGCGCTGCGCTACGAGTGGCGCCGGCTGCTGACACTGCGCTCGACGTACTGGCTGATCGCGGTCTCGGTCGTGATCGCGGCGACGCTGTCCAGCCTGATCGCCTGGGGATTCTCTGGCGTTGAGATCTTTCGCGAGGGTCCGGACTTCGTGCTCGCCGCGATAGCGACCCAGGGTGCCGGTGCCGGGTTCGCCCCGCTGCTGATCGCCTATGTGATGAGCATCTTCGGCATCTTGACCTTCGGCCACGAGTACCGCCACGGCATGATCCGGGCGACCCTCACGGCCGTACCGAACCGGCTCGCAGTGTTCGCCGCCAAGGTGGTTCTCACCGTGGTGGTGGCTGGTCTCACGGCGCTGGCATGCGCCGGGCTCGGCCTGCTGGCCGCCAAGATCTTTTTCACCGACATCCCGATGGCCGGCAACGACGTGACGAAGATCCTCGCCGGGGTGAGCCTCTACGCAGCGTTGTTTGCCCTGGTCGGCTTGGCGCTTGCGGCGATCTTCCGCAACCAGATCGCGGCGATCGTCGCGGTGCTGCTGTTCCCGCTGGTCGGCGAGGCGATCATCCGGCTGGTGCTGATCATCCCGGACGCCTTCGATGACATCCAGGGCGTGGCCGCGTACCTGCCGTTCGATGCCGGCGCGCAGATGTTCAGCTTCCTCGACCTCGATCAGGTGCTGGAGGTCTTCGGTTTCCGCCCCCTTGCCGCCGTCGAGGGTGGCATCACCTTCGGTGTCTTCACCGCAGTGCTGCTGGCCATCGCCGGTGTGCTGTTCGTCCGCCGCGACGCCTGATCCTCGACCGCTAGGCGTCGCCAGGGTTGACCGACCGCTGCCCACCCCCGTAGCGTTACCGGCGGTTGCAGTTGTACTTCCGTTAGTGGTCTGAAACGCCCGCGAAGTCGGACAGCGGGCGCTTTGTTTTCTCGGGCTGGTCTCGAGCGTGGCGCCTGGTAGCGACCCGGGGCCGCGACCTGCGGCTCTCGACCAGCACACCCAGAAGGAGAGCCTCGTGGCTCAAGGCACCGTGAAGTGGTTCAACGCCGAGAAGGGCTTCGGCTTCATCGCCCAAGATGGCGACGGCCCCGACGTCTTCGTGCACTACAGCGCGATCGATGCGTCGGGTTACCGCTCGCTCGATGAGGGTCAGCGGGTGGAGTTCACCCAGACCCAGGGTCAGAAGGGTCCGCAGGCGGAGAACGTCCGCCCGGTCTGACCGACTCGGCTCAACACCTCGATGGGGGTGGTCACGGCTTCGGCCGGGCCGCCCCCGTTGTACGTGCTCAGCGCTTGGTCGGGCGCGAGCCGTTGAACAACTCGAACACCCATCGCTCGGCTGGCGTCCGGTGGAGCACACCGCTTAGCTGGTACGGCAACTCGGCCCCACCCTTGCCTTGGATCACCCAGGTTGCCTTCGCGGCGAACCAGACCACATCGCCGTGCCGGGTCGCGACCGGATTCCGCCACTGCCACCCGTACGTCACTGGCTCGGTGAAGATCCGCTCGTGCAGTGCGCGCAACTCGTCGGTGCTGTGCGCTGACCCGCCCGGCTCCGAGCCGATCAGTGTCGCACCGGGGGCGAAGAGCGCCATGGCGCCGTCGAGGTCACGGGCCCGCAGCGCCTCGACGTAACAGTGCAGCATCATGTCGACCACTTTTGCCGGGTCGTTCTCGCGAAGCTGCCCTGCCAGGCTCGGCTGGATGGTCAGCGACGGTTGCTCAGCCGTGTCATCGGGGGGATCGCGACGATCGAGCACGAGGACGCTCCTCAAGCGCTGGACTGGCAGCGTGGCGGAGTGTCTCGACCACGGCGCAAGCAAAGCAGACCCGCACAGCCGAGACAACTGACCTTGGTGCGCGCCGAGAGCGGGAGGGCGTGCCCGACACGATGTGGCAACTGTTGGTATCAGGGGTGCATGCTGGTGCTCCTGGCCAGTAACGTCGCGCGTGTCGTCGCGATGTCAGACGACACTCAGGGGAGCGTGGCAGATGAGACAACGATTTCGCACGATCGCCATGGCCGCCGTTGGGGTGGGTGCTTTGTCGATCGCCCCGATGGCCGCAGCCGTTGACATCGACATGCGTGACATCGACGGCACCCCGACGGACGACGTGTTGACCGGAACGAATCAACGGGACCGCATCTGGGCCGGCGGGGGCTTCAATCAGATCTTCGCCAAGGGTGGCGGGGACCGTCTGTTCGGCGGACCCGACCGCGACGAGGTGTATGCGGCCAAGGGCAACGACCTGTTGCGTACCGGTGCCGGCAGGGACCTGCTGGTGCCCTCCGAGGGGTACGATCGGGTCAGCGCCGGTCCTGGGCGCGACGTGGTCCGACTGAGCGCCGACGGGTCGCGCGACGTCATCGACTGCGGTGCTGGCCGTGACGTCGTCCGCCGCCACGGCGCGGCGGATCGCGCAGACACCCTGATCGACTGCGAACGTGTCGTCCGCGTCAACTGAGCGGCTGGCGTGAAGGCGACGGCAGTGCCGCGGCACCGGCCATCTGCTTGACCGCACAATCGAGGATCGGCGCGCTGGTCGCGAAGTTGATCCGCACGTGCCCGTCGCCGCCTGGCCCGAAGGCGGGCCCCGGCTCGAGCGCCACCCGGCCGCGGTCCAGAAAGAGTCGCTGCGGGGTGTCGGCAGCACCGATCTCCGAGCAGTCGAGCCAGCCGAGATAGGTCGCCTCGGGCGGCTGCCAACGCACCTGCGACAGGTGGGCGGCGATGAGCCTGTCCAGTTGGCTGCGTCGCTCCGCGAGGGTGGCCACCAGCAGCGCCAGCCAGTCGTCGCCGACGGTGAGTGCGGTCACTGTCGCCAGCAAGCCAAGGTGTCCGACCCGCCAGCGCGCATCCGGGGGCAGCTGGTCCGTCAATGAGTTCATCGCCGTCGACTGGGCAACGACGGCGGCACACTTGAGCCCCGCCAGGTTGAAGGCCTTGCTCGCTGAGACCAGGCTCACGCCGACCTCGGCACCCCCCGGGACGGTGAGGAACGGCGTGAAGCGGGCGCCCGGCAGCACCAACGGGGCGTGGATCTCATCCGCGATGATCGTCACGCCATGCTCGGCCGCGAGCCGTGCGAGCTCAACGAGCTCGTCGGCAGTGTGCACACGTCCGACGGGGTTGTGCGGGTTGCACAACACGTAGGCGCGCGGACGTCGCCGAAAGGCGTCCTCGATTGCCTGTAGGTCCAACCGCCAGCAGCCGTGAGCATCCTGCCGGAGCGGAGCCGTCACCACCTGGGCCCGCACCTCATGCACCCAGCGGAAGAACGGCGGATAGACCGGCGGGCTGACCACGACCGAGTCGCCGGGCTGGCACACCGTACGCAGCATCTCGACCGCAGCGACGCCGACATCGGGCATCCCGTACACGTGCTCCGGGGCAACCGTCCAGCCCCACTGCCGGTGGGCAAAGCCAGTGAGCGCCTCGCCGAGCGCGGGGTTTGCCATCGCGTAGCCGGTGTCGGAGTGGGCTACGGCGTCGGCCAGCACCTCTTGGACAGCGGGCGCCAGTGCGTAGTCCATCTCGGCCACCGGCAGCGGGAGCACATCAGGCTCGTACACGCTCCACTTGGCGCTGCGACGCAGCCGCAGCCTCGCGAGGTCGTCGACCGGCAATTGCTCCTGCATCTCGCTGCCGTTGT
>JACCYS010000167.1 GCA_013696365.1 Nocardioidaceae bacterium | reverse complement strand
GCCGCGACGTGGCCGTTGTGGATCGGTCGGCCGTCGGCCGACCGCAGCCAACGGCCGACGCACTGGTGACAGCGACCACTGGCCTGGTGTTGGTGGCCCGGGCAGCCGACTGCGTGCCGGTGGCCATCGCCGACCCCGAACGCGGGTTCGCAGCGGTCGTGCACTCCGGTCGGCCAGGTACGCAGGCCGGCGTGGCGCTGGCTGCCGTCCAGCGACTGCGGGGGCTGGGTGCAGACGGTTTGCACGCCTGGATCGGGCCGCGGGTCTGTGGGGCCTGTTACGAGGTCCCGACCGCGATGCGCGACGAGGTCGCCGCCGTCGAGCCCGCCACCTGGTCAACCACCCGCGACGACACCCCCGGCCTCGACCTTGCGGCCGGGGTACGGGCCCAACTGCAGCGCACCGGCGTCGACGTCCATGACCTTGCTGATCTGGCTGACCCGGTCGGGGGAAGGCTGATGTGCACCATGGAGTCGGAGGAGTTCTTCTCCTTTCGCCGGCAAGGCGCGACGTCCGGCCGGATGGGAGTATTCGCGCAGGTGCAGCCGTGAACGATGACCGCGTCAACGAGTTGGCGACCAAGCTGGCACGGGTCGAGCAGCGTGTCCAGGCTGCCTGCGAAGCAGCCGGCCGGTCCCGCGCCGACGTCAAGCTGATAGTGGTGACCAAGACGTATCCGGCCACCGACGTGCAGCTGCTTTCCGGCCTGGGTGTCACCGACGTCGGCGAAGCCCGACACCCCGAGGCGGGCCGCAAGGTGGCCGAGTGCGTTGCCGCAGGGCTGCATCTGACCTGGCACTTCGTGGGGGCGGTGCAGACGAACAAGGCAGCCAACATCGCACGCTACGCCGACCTAGTGCACTCGGTGGACCGGCTTCGGCTGGTTCACGCCCTGGACGCGGGCGCCCAACGGGCCGAACGCGTGCTGGACTGCCTGGTGCAGCTGGACCTCGACCCGAGCGACCGCGGGCGCACCGGCCAGCGCTCGGGGACATCGATCGCCAACTTGCCCGCGGTATTGACGGCCGTGGCCGCGGCGGACTGGCTGCGGCTGCGTGGGGTGATGACCGTGGCACCGCCACGCAGCGACCCGGCGGAGAGCTTCGACAGGCTTTCCGCCCTAGCCGCCGAGATGACCGCCGAACATCCCGCCGCGGACCTGGTGTCTGCCGGGATGAGCGACGACCTCGAGCAGGCAGTTGCAGCTGGCGCGACACACCTGCGTGTCGGCCGCGCGGTGCTCGGGGAGCGGCCTTCGCTCCGCTAGTGTCGGCGACGATTCGGCAACGCTTTCCCGGAGGGTGACCACAATGGCAAGCGCAATGCGCAAGATGGGTGTCTACCTCGGGTTGGTCGAGGATGCTGACTACTACGATGACGACGGTTCGGCTGACACCGGACGCAGCGACTTCGCCCAGCAGGCACCTCAGCCACGGGGTTCCCAGCGTGTGGACCCCCAGCGTATGGACCCCCAGCGTATGGACCCCCAGCGTCCGGAGTCCGGCGACAGCGACTCCCCGCGGCCGGTGCGCGCGGTGCGGACCGAGTCCGCCGCCCCGGTGGCGCATCTGGCAGAGCGACGTCCGCGCCCGGTAGGAGTAGAGATGTCGCGAATCACCACGTTGCACCCCCGCACCTACAACGAGGCCCGCACGATCGGCGAGCACTTCCGCGAGGGCATCCCGGTGATCATGAACCTGTCCGAGATGGACGACAACGACGCCAAGCGTCTGGTTGACTTCGCCGCTGGTTTGGTGTTCGCCGTCGAGGGCTCTATCGAGCGAGTGACCAGCAAGGTCTTCCTGCTGTCGCCGCCCAACGTGACCGTCGCCGCGGAGGACAAGGAACGCATCGCCGAGGGCGGCTTTTTCAATCAGAGCTGAGCCCATCGCTACCCCGGTCCTTCTGCTCAGCAGCACACAACGGACAATGGCGCCATGGTGCTCGTAGGTCAGGTCGTCGACACCGTTCTGTGGATCTCCGTCCTCGTGCTCATCGCCCGGTTCATCATCGAGTGGGTCCAGGTGCTGGCTCGCTCCTGGCGGCCGCAAGGGTTCGTCCTGGTGATCGCCGAGGCCGTCTACACGGTCACCGACCCACCTCTGCAAGCGCTGCGGCGCGTGATCAAGCCGGTACGGCTGGGTTCGGTCGCTCTCGACCTGTCGCCGATGGTGCTGCTGTTGGCGCTGTTCATCCTGCGTCGTGTCAACGCCGCAGTGTTCTTCTGAGAGCGCAGTGTTCTTCTGAGAGCGGCCCGATCGTTCCCGCCTGCCGACCCGGCGGGAAGGTGCGTGAGGGCCTCGCTATCGTTACTGAACGCCGTCGCTGTTGGCTGATGGCCCTGCGTGTGGGTGCTGTCACCCAACCCGCCAGCAAGCACCACGAGCAGTAACAATCCATCCCATGACCCGAACAGGTGAGCCATGCCATTGACGCCCGAGGACGTGCGCAACAAGCGCTTCACCCCAGTCCGCCTCCGCGAGGGCTATGACATGGGGGAGGTCGACCAGTTCCTGGACGAGGTCGAGTCGGAGTTGCAGCGACTGGCAGCGACCGGCAACGGTTCGGACAGCGAGCCGGTGACCACCGAGACTGCCGAACACGCGGCGGCGAGCACGACGGACGCTGCTAAGCCGACCTCAGAACCGGTTGTCGCCGGCGCCGACAACACTGAGCCGCACACCGTTGCCGCGGCGTCGGTGGCGGCGGCACGGCTGATGGAGTTGGCGGGACGCAACGCCGACCAGGTCGTTGCCGAGGCCGAGGCCTCAGCCGAATCGATCGTTTCGGAGGCTCGCGCGCAGGCACAGCGGCTCGAGCAAGAGTCGACTAGCAAGGTGGAGACGATGCAGACCGAGGCGCGCGAGCGGTCCGAGCGCGTCGAGACCGAGGTCGGCACTCGCCGCCGAGAGCTGATGGCCGAGCTCCAGACCGAGCGAGATGCGATCGGCGCCGAGGTCGAGCACCTGCGTGCCTTCGAGCGCGAGTACCGCAGCCGCCTCAAGCTGTACTTCAGCTCACAGCTGGCCCAGCTCGAAGGCGAAGAGACCGCGAGCACGGCGCTCAGCGACACCGATGACGGCGAAAGCCGCAGCGACGAGACCGCGGTAGGCCGGTCGGCTGACCCGGACGCTGCGGACACTGACAACTCCGAGGCAGACCCTGCCGGCGACGGCCAGCAGCCGCGGTCGCGCCTGCAGTCGCTGCTGGGTGAGGAGCCGGACCAGCACAGCTGAGATAGCGCCCGCGACAACGACTCAGCCAGGGCATCCGTGCCGCCACGCGTCCGGTTGGACTTCTTGCCTTATCCTCTCCGCACCGACGACGAGATGAGGCTCCATGGCCCAAGCAGCAGACGCACAGCACACGCCCAAGCCCAAGAAGCAGTCGGCCAAGCGCGCGGCTGCGTCACTGCCGGTGCGCGAGGGCGAAGAGCGGTGGTCGGCCGCCGAAGTGGCTGAGGTGCGGGCCGAGCTTGAGGCTGACGAGACTCGTCTGCTTGACGAGGTTGCCATTGCCGAGCGGGAGATCAAGACGCTGCTGCGCGACGGTGGCGAGGGGGCGGGCAACGACCAGGCCGATCTGGGCTCAAAGACGCTCGAGCGAGACGCCGAGATGTCGCTGGCGAACAACAGCCGTGAGATGTTGCTGCAGGTCCGGCATGCCTTGGCGCGGCTCGACGACGGCACCTACGGCCGGTGCGAGTCGTGTGGGGAGCCGATCGGTAAGCTCCGGTTGATGGCCTTCCCGCGTGCCACACTGTGCCTGTCATGCAAGCAGCAGCAGGAGCGTCGCTGACGCCGGAGGGCCACGTCGGTGACGATGCCGCGGCGTCGCGTCCGCCGCGCCGCCGAGTGATGCTTTTCGGTGTCGTCGCCCTGGTTGGTTGGCTAACCGATGTGGTCACCAAGGTGGTGGCTGTAGACGCGCTCACAGGTCGCGCGCCACTGAGCGTGATACCGGGCGTTTTGGACCTCACTTTGACCCGCAACGCTGGCGCCGCTTTCAGCATCGCGACGTCACTGACCGCGGTGTTGACCGTGGCGGCACTCGGCGTGGTGCTCGTTCTTGGCTGGCTCGCGCCCCGCATCCGCAGCCGGGTCTGGGCGGTTGCCCTCGGACTACTCCTCGGTGGTGCGCTTGGCAACCTGACCGACCGGCTGTTGCGGGAGCCCGGCCCGTTCCGCGGCCATGTGGTGGACTTCCTGCGGCTGCCCAACTGGCCGGTCTTCAACTTCGCAGACAGCTGTATCGTGGTGGCGGCTGTGCTCATCGCCGTGCAGTCGGTGCGCGCGGTCGGTCTCGACGGGCGCCGCGCCCGGGACGACCAGCCGACGTGAGCCAGCACCGCGGCCTGCCAGTGCCAGACGGCTTGGACGGGGACCGGTTGGACAGTGCGCTCGCCCGACTGCTCGGTCTGTCCCGCACCCGCGCCGCAGACCTGGTCGCCGCAGGTGCAGTCCGCATTGATGGGCAGCATCCGGTCAAGTCTGAACGGGTCCGGGCCGGCGACTGGCTCGACGTCGACCTGCCCGCGCCACCAGCCGCCACCGTGAGCACCGCCGCGCTCGCCGGTGGAATGCGGATCGTGCACGACGACGACGACCTGATGGTGGTGGACAAGCCAGTCGGCGTGGCAGCCCACCCCAGCCCGGGTTGGCACGGGTACACCGTCGTCGGTCACCTCGCTGCGGCGGGCTACTCCATCGCGACGTCCGGGGCCAGCGAACGCCAGGGAATCGTGCATCGGCTCGACGTCGGCACCAGCGGGCTGATGGTCGTGGCGAAGTCTGAGCGCGCCTACTCCGCGCTGAAGGGTGCCTTCCGGGACCGCGCGGTCGACAAGGTTTACCTTGCGCTCGTCCAGGGCCACCTCGACCCGCTGCGCGGCACGATCGATGCGCCAGTGGGCCGACACCCGCGGCACGAATACCGCTGGGCGGTCGTCGCCGGCGGCAAGGACAGTGTGACCCACTATGAGACCCAGGAGGCACATCGGTGGGCGAGCCTGCTGCAGGTACGGCTGGAGACTGGTCGCACGCACCAGATCAGGGTGCACATGAGCGCGTTGCGCCATCCCTGCGTGGGTGACCTTACCTACGGCGCGGACCCGGTGCTGGCCGAGCGCCTGGGGCTGACCCGGCAGTGGCTGCACGCCGTCCGTCTCAGCTTCACCCACCCGTCGACGCAGGCACCGGTCCAGTTCGAGTCACCGCTGCCGGCCGATCTCGCCGGCGCACTGGAGCGGGTGCGCGGCACCACGTGAGCGGCGACGCATCGCAGGTGCTGCTGCGACCGCTGTCGGCGACCGAGACAACTGCCGCCGCAGCAGTGTTGACCGAGTCGCGGCGGGCCGCAGTGTCGGCTGGGACCATGCCGCAAGCGCTGCATTCCGCTGCCGATGTCGAGAGCTGGTTCGCCGAGCAGGTGGTCCCGCATCGCGAGGTCTGGGTAGCGCACGACGTGCAGTCGGCCTGCGCCGTGGCGGTGCTGGTGCTCGATGTTGCCTTCCTGGACCACCTCTACGTGCTGCCGCACCACGCGCGAGCTGGCATCGGAACCAACCTGCTGCAGTTGGCGATGGCGTTGCGTCCGGACGGGTTCGAGCTGTGGACCTTCGCCAGCAATCGGCCCGCGCGGGCGCTGTATGCCAAGCACGGGCTGATCGCCGTCGAGTTCGGGGACGGGCAGGGAAACGAAGAGGGTGCTCCAGATGTCCGATACGCGTGGCGTCCGCCCCGGGCGGTCCACGCGGCACAGTAGGCTCACGGTGCCTTCCCGGCCGGGTGCTGACCCTCGTTGCCACGACGAGTCCGCGCACCCAGCATTGCTGTCCGCTCGTACGCCCGAGGAGGCGCCGCCTGATGCCGAGCGACTCGTCGTTCGTGCACCTGCACGTGCACACCGAGTACTCCATGCTCGACGGGGCGGCTCGGCTGCCCGAGCTGTTCACCAGAACGGCCGAGCTAGGTATGCCCGCGATCGCGATGACCGACCACGGCAACGTCTTCGGCGCACACGACTTCTACCGGCAGGCCCGGGCCGCCGGGGTCAAGCCGATCATCGGCATGGAGGCCTACCTGGCACCCGGCACCCACCGTTCCGAGCGTCGCCGGGTGCGCTGGTCCTCCGGCGGGGGCGACGACGTCTCTGGTGGTGGCGCCTTCACCCATCTCACCCTGCTCGCCACCAGTACCGGTGGGATGCACAACTTGTTCCGGTTGTCCTCGCGGTCGAGCCTTGAAGGTTTCTTCTACAAGCCCCGCGCCGACCGTGAGCTGTTGGCTGAGTACGCCGAGGGCCTCATCGCCACCACCAGCTGCCCGTCCGGTGAGGTGCAGACCTGGTTGCGCATCGGCGACTATGAGCAAGCCCGCCGCAGCGCCGCCGACTTCCGGGACATCTTCGGCAAAGAGAACTACTTTCTCGAGCTGATGGACCACGACCTGGCCATCGAGCAGCGGATCCGCGACGACCTGTTGCGACTCGGTCGCGACCTCGACCTGCCGATGGTCGCCACCAACGACCTGCACTACACCGACGTCGACGACGCCGAGGCGCACGAGGCGCTGCTGTGTGTGCAGTCGGGCAAGACGCTCGCTGACCCCAACCGGTTCAAGTTCGACGCCCGCGACTTTTATGTCAAGTCGGCAGCCGAGATGCGCTCGCTGTGGGAGGACAAGCACGATCTTGGCGTGGCATGCGACAACACGCTGCTCATTGCCCAACGCTGCGAGGTCGCCTTCGACGAGTCGGCCAACTACATGCCACGCTTCGATCTGCCCGAGGGGCATACCGAGCAGTCCTGGTTCATGGCCGAGGTCGAGCGCGGGCTGGCCGAGCGCTACCCGGGCGGTGGCAGCGAAGCGGTGCGTGCCCGGGCTGACTACGAGATGGGTGTGATCACCCAGATGGGCTTCGCGGGGTACTTCCTCGTCGTCGCCGACTTCATCAACTGGGCCAAGACCAACGGGATCCGGGTGGGCCCCGGCCGGGGCTCCGGGCCAGGGTCGATCGCTGCCTACGCCCTGCGGATCACCGACCTCGACCCACTCGAGCACGGCTTGATCTTCGAGCGTTTCCTCAACCCGGACCGGGTCTCGATGCCCGACTTCGATGTCGACTTCGACGAGCGCCGCCGGGGCGAGGTCATCCGCTACGTCAGCGACAAGTACGGCGACGACCGGGTCGCCCAGATCGTCACCTACGGCACGATCAAAGCCAAGCAGGCGGTCAAGGACTCTTCCCGCGTGCTCGGCTACCCGTTCGCCATGGGGGAGCGGATCACCAAAGCCATGCCCCCGGCGATCATGGGCAAGGACGTCCCGCTGGCCAAGCTGTTCGACAGCAGCCACGACCGGTACCACGAGGGTGGCGAGCTGCGGGCGCTGGTGGAGTCCGACGCCGACGTCGCCAAGGTCGTCGAGACCGCCCGCGGCCTCGAAGGGTTGAAACGGCAGTGGGGAGTGCATGCCGCTGGCGTCATCATGTCGAGCGACCCGCTGCTGGACGTCATCCCAATCATGCGGCGTGAGCAGGACGGCGCGGTGATCACCCAGTTCGACTACCCGACCTGTGAGCAGCTCGGCTTGATCAAGATGGACTTTCTCGGGCTGCGCAACCTGACGGTCCTCGACGACGCGTTGGCCAACATCGTCACCAACCGCAGTGAGACGGTGGTGTTGGAGGATCTTCGCCCCGACGACGACAACACCTTCGCGCTGCTGGCCCGCGGCGACACCCTGGGGGTCTTTCAGCTCGACGGTGGGCCGATGCGGTCGTTGCTTCGGTCGATGCGCCCGGACAGCTTCGCCGACATCTCGGCCGTGGGCGCGTTGTACCGGCCGGGTCCGATGGGCGCCGACTCGCACAACAAGTACGCCAACCGCAAGAACGCCCGCGAGCAGGTCACCCCTATCCATCCCGAGCTGGCCGAGCCGCTGGCCGAGATCCTGGACGAGACGTATGGCCTGATCGTCTACCAGGAGCAGGTGATGGCGATCGCGCAGAAGGTTGCCGGCTACTCCCTGGGCCAAGCCGACCTCTTGCGGCGGGCGATGGGCAAGAAGAAGAAGGCCGAGCTGGACCGGCAGTTCGAAGGTTTCGCTGCCGGCATGGTCGAGCGCGGATTCTCGATGAAGGCCGTGCAGACGCTCTGGGACATCCTGCTGCCGTTCTCCGACTACGCCTTCAACAAGGCGCACTCGGCCGCCTACGGTCTGGTGTCGTACTGGACGGCCTACCTCAAGGCCAACTATCCGGCCGAGTACATGGCCGCGCTGCTGACCAGCGTCCGCGACGACAAGGACAAATCCGCGATCTACCTCAACGAGTGCCGCCGGATGGGGATCAAGGTCCTGCCGCCGGACGTCAACTCCTCCGAGGCCACGTTCACCCCGGTCGGCTCCGACATCCGCTTCGGGCTCACCGCCATCCGCAACGTCGGACACAACGTGGTCAGCGCGGTGGTGGCGGCGCGCGCCGAGCAGGGTGCCTTCACCGACTTCGGCGACTTTTTGACCAAGGTGTCGGCGTTGGTGTGCAACAAGCGTGTGATCGAGTCGCTGGCGAAGGCCGGTGCGTTCGATTCGCTCGGTCACCGTCGACGCGCGCTGGTCGCCATCCACGAGGACGCTGTGGACGCCTACGTTGACATCAAGCGCAACGAGGCCATCGGGCAGGACTCGCTGTTCGGTGGGCTGGAGGACCAGTCCTTCGGCGGGGTCAACGTCACCGTGTCTGCAGACGTGGATGAGTGGGAGAAGCAGACGTTGCTCGGCTTCGAGCGCGAGATGCTGGGGCTCTACGTGTCCGACCACCCGTTGTTCGGCCTCGAGCATGTGCTGTCCACGGCCAGCGACTGCACGGTCGGTCAGCTGCTCGTCGACGAGGAGCGTGCTGAGGGGTCCACCGTCACCATTGCCGGCCTGGTCACCTCGGTCCAGCGCAAGCTGACCAGGAAGGGGGACACCTGGGCGGTGGTGACCGTCGAGGATCTTGAGGGCGGCGTCAACGTGATGGCCTTCCCGGCCGTCTACCAACTGGCCGCGCCGCTGCTGGTCGAGGACACGATCGTGGTGGTCAAGGGCCGGATCAAGCGCCGCGACGAGGTGCCCGAGCTGCACGCCAGTGAGGTCAAGATCCCGGACCTGACCCGGGCCGGCGCCGGGCCGGTGGTGATCACCCTGCCGGCGGCGCGCTGCACCGGCCCCACGGTTGACGAGCTCAAGGCGGTGCTGTGCACCCATCCCGGCGTCACCGAGGTGCACCTCAAGCTGCAGGCCAGGGCCGCTACCACGCTGCTCCGCCTGGACGAACGCTTGCGGGTCACCCCGTCCCCAGCCCTGATGGCCGACCTGAAGGCGTTGCTCGGTCCCCGCTGCCTCGGTGCCTGAGCGGTGCCTGACTGGGTGACGAACGCCGAGTCCTCGGGTTAGCATCTGGCGCAACGGCGCGCGATCGGGGCATCGCACGCCGACGGGGATCGGATGGGGACGACATGTCTGACATGTCCAGATAGTGGGTCGGCAGCCAGCAGCCACCAGAGCAGCGGGGGTCGCGTCGAGGGTCTACGTCGAAGGTGCTGTTCGGGGCGGTTGCGCTCGGGGTAGTGCTGCTCGGGGCGAGTGCGGCGTTCGCGGTACAGGCGTTGAGCGGCGGCGGGAGTCAGCCTGAATCCGGGGTGCCAGACGAGGTGGCGTTGTTCGCCAGCATCGACCTGGACCCGTCCGCAGAGCAGAAGGTCAACGCCGTCCAGTTGTTGCGCCGGGTCCCGGAGTTCGAGGACGAGACCGGTATCAGCAGTGACAAGGACGACCTGCGCAAGACGCTGTACGAGGCGCTCGTCGAAGACGCCCAGACCAGTGGCTCCGACGGCCAACGGTGTCCCAGCTACGAGGACGGGGTGGAGCCATGGCTCGGTGACCGGGCCGGTTTCGGGGCGATGCCGGCGGCTGACGGCGGGGAGCCGAAAGCGCTGGTGGCCGTGCAGGTCACCGATGCGGATGTCGCCAAGGACAGCATCGAAACCCTGGCCACCTGCGTGGGTGAGACCAGCCCGGGGGTTGCCTTCGCCGGCGACTACGCCCTGGTCGCCGAGACCCAGCAGCTGGCCGACGATTTTGCTGAAGCGGCAGCGGACGCACCGCTGGCCGACAACGCCGACTATGTCGCCGACATGGACGCCGTCGGTGGCAAGGGGATCGTGTCGGGCTGGGCCAACCTGAAGACCCTGGTCGATGCGACTCTCGACGGCGAGAAGGTGGCGACGGCAGAGGCGTTCGGCATGGGAAGCGCAACCTCGGTCGCGATGGCGATGCGGGCCGGGTCCGACAACCTGGAGCTCGCCGTCGCCGCCAACGGCGAGGTCTTGACCGAGGACAGCGAGACCACCTCGTTCGGTGCGCTGCCCGAGTCGACCATGTTCGGTTTCGGCTTCACCGGCGGCGCCGAGCGGGTGCAGGCGGCGTGGGAGAAGGCACGGGAGTCGCTGGCAGACAACGAGTCGTTCGACGCCCAGGAGCTCGCCGATCTGGTGCAGACCCAGACCGGTTTCGTGGTGCCCGACGACCTGGCCACGCTGTTCGGTGACGACTTTGTGTTTGCGCTGGACGCCGCCGCGGTGGAGCTGGACGAGTCGGGCCAACCCGACCCGTCCACGCTGCGGATGGGGATGCGGACAAGCAGCGAGCTCGACGATGTCCAGGCGCTGACCACCCGCCTGGAGGCGGCGCTGGCCAGCGTGGTTCCCGTTGACCTCATAGAGCGGGAGTCCGACCGCGGCACAGTTGTGGCCTTCAACGACGAGTGCGCCGAGGCGCTCGCCGACTCCGACGGCTTGACCGACTCCGACAACTATCAGGCGGCGGTCGCCGATCACGACTCTGCCACCGGAGTGTTCTTCGCCGACTTCGATCTGATGCTGGAGTTCGCCGACAAGGCGGGTGCGGCGGACGGTGACCTGATGGCCGACAACGACCGCAAGACCCTGCAGGTGCTGCGATCGTTCGGTGTCTCCGGCGCCCGCAACGGTGACTACAGCACGGCGACCGTGCGACTTGTGTTCGACTGATCGACAGCGATCAGCGGGTCAACGCAGCCACGCGGGCGTCGGTGAGGGCGATCAGGTCGGCTGGGTCCAGCTCCACCTGCAGTCCGCGGCGCCCCCCGCTGACGTAGATCGTCGGGTGGTCGGCCGCGCTCGCGTCCACGACCGTCGGCAGACGACGGCGCTGCCCGAGAGGCGAGATGCCGCCGACCACATAGCCGGTGGCGCGCTCGGCGGCGGCCGGCTCTGCCATCTCGGCGCGCTTGCCGCCGACGGTCGCGGCCAGGGCTTTCAGGCTCAACTGGCCTGCCACCGGCACAACCGCGACCACCAGCGTGCCGTCGGTCGCCACCAGCAGCGTCTTGAAGATGCGCCGCGGGTCGACGCCCAGCGCCACGGCTGCCCGCTCACCGTACGACGAGGCAGCCGATTGCACGGCGTAGGAGTGCTCGGCGAAGGACACGCCCGCCTGGGTCAGCGCGGCGGTCGCGCGAGTGCCCGCGATGTCGGCACCTCCAGACCCATCGAGAGCGCTAGTTCGGTGACCAGCCGGTGCGGACCACGTCGGTCGCGGGCAGGCTCGGCAGGGCGCTCATCGCAGCGGTCTCGCTGCGTAACAGCGTGGCCAGCCGGGCGAGCCGACTGGTCACGTCCGGCTCTTCGAGCAGGGCCTGCCGGTCGGCCAGCATGAACAACCCGCCGGCAGCCAGCGCGTAGGAGAGCGTGCGGGGTCGCGTCGGCAGCTCGGTCACCTCGACGTGCGCGCCGCGAATGTCGCTCAGCCGGGAACGGTACGCCTCGAAGGCCGACAACGCCTGCGCGCAGGCCTCGCCCACGTCGGCACCGTCGGGTTCGTCGAACCACTCCACGTCACCAGTGAGGTAGGCCCGCTGTTCGTCCATGCCATCGACCCGAAAGCGCCGATTCCCGACGACTTCGAGCTCGAAGCGCCCGTCGCGGCGTTGCTCGATGTCCTGCACCAGCGCCTCACACCCGACCCGATGTGCCGAGTGCACGGCCAGGTCGCCGACCTCGTACCCGTCACGGATGGCGACCACCCCGAAAGCGCGCTCCTGTTTGGGTCGCTCGAGCAGGTCGGCGACAAGCTCCATGTATCGGTCCTCAAAGATCATCAAGGACAGCGGCATGTCGGGAAACAGCACGGTGCCCAACGGGAACAGCGGCAACGGGTGACCCACGTCCACAACGTAACCGGGCGGAGCCCGGGACGCTGAACTCCGTAGACTGCAGCGGTGATCCGACGCCTTGACCTGCGCGACGGCGACCGCTCGGCGCCGCTGCCTGCAGGCGTGTTGCCGCGGGCGGAGCTGGATGTCGAGGCGGCGGTCGAGACGGTTCGGCCGATCTGTGCCGACGTGCGCGACCGGGGGGTCGAGGCGATCCGCGCCGCCAGTGCCCGTTTTGACGGCGTCCAGCAAGACGCCGTAGACGTTCCTCGCAGCGTACTCGACCGCGCCCTGCACGAGCTCGACCCCGACGTGCGCGCCGGCCTCGAGGAGTCGATCGCCCGGCTGCGGCGCAGCTGCGAGGCCGAGCGCGGCACCGACATCACCACCCAGGTGGTGCCTGGCGGCACCGTGCAGCAGCGACTGGTGCCGGTGCGCCGGGTCGGCCTGTACGTGCCCGGGGGGCTGGCGCCGCTGGTCAGCAGCGTCGTGATGAACGTGGTTCCCGCCCAGGTGGCTGGTGTCGAATCGCTGGCGCTGGCGAGCCCGCCGCAACGTGAGCACGGCGGTCTTCCGCACCCCACGATCCTGGCCGCCTGCGCGCTGCTGGGCGTCGACGAGGTGTACGCCGTGGGGGGTGCGCAGGCCATCGCCATGTTCGCCTACGGTGCCGGTCCCTGCGCCCCGGTCGACCTGGTCACCGGCCCCGGCAACATCTACGTGGTTGCGGCCAAGCGGCTGCTGAAGGGTCGCATCGGCATCGACTCCGAGGCGGGACCCACCGAGATCGCGGTGCTCGCCGACGACACCGCCGACCCGGCGCACGTCGCCGCCGATCTGGTCAGCCAGGCCG
>JACCYS010000154.1 GCA_013696365.1 Nocardioidaceae bacterium | reverse complement strand
GAACCCGGCGCCGATCAGCGCCATGAACGACGCGGCCACCGCGAAGAACGAGTCGACCAGACTGGTGCCGGACGCGACGAAGAACGCCGCCAAGTCGGGGTTGTCGTGGGCGTCCCCGATGGGCTGGGCGCTGGCGTTGCGGCCGTTCGCCGAGGAGCGGTGGGGGGTGCTGGTGCTGCCGCTGGCGCTGACTGCAGCACTCGTGGCCGCCGCACTCGTGCTGGTGGACCGGCGCGACGTCGGGGCCGGGCTGGTTCCCACTCGTCCCGGCCGGTCCACCGCCTCCCGCTGGCTGTCCGGCCCGCTAGGGCTGGCGGTGCGCCAGCACCGGGCCAGCCTGGCCGGCTGGGCGACCGGGCTGTCCCTGCTGGGTTTGGCGTACGGGTCGGTGGGGGACTCGGTTGAGCAGCTGGTGTCCGACAATCCCGACTTGGCGGCGTTCTTCGCCGCGTCCGGCACCAGTCTGGTCGACTCGTTCTTCGCGGTGGCCGCGTCGTTCATGGCGCTGATCGGCGCCGGGTTCGCGCTGCAGGTGGCCACCCGGATGCGCAGCGAGGAGACCGCCGGCCGGCTGGAGCCGCTGCTGGGCACGGCCGTGCCCCGCTGGCGTTGGGCGGCCAGCCACCTGCTCGTCGCCGTGCTGGGCAACACCATCGTGCTCGGCCTGGCCGGGCTCGGGCTCGGGCTGGCGCACGCGGTGCTCACCGACGACCCGGCGCAGGTCGGACGGCTGACGGCTGCGGTGCTGGTCTACGCCCCGGCGGTGTGGACGCTGATCGGGGTGGTGGCCGCGCTGTTCGGCCTGCTGCCGCGCGCCGTCGGCGCCGCCTGGGCGGTGCTCGCCGTGTGCGCGTTCCTCGTGCTGCTCGGCGAGACGCTGCGGCTGCCCGACTGGACGATGGACCTGTCGCCGTTCCAGCACACCCCGCAGCTGCCCGCCGAGGCGTGGTCGCCCGGCCCGCTGCTGATGCTGGTCGCGGTCGCCGCCGTCCTCGTCGCGGCCGGGTTGGTCGGCCTTCGCCGTCGCGACCTGACTGCCTGACTCCAACTCAGGTCGCTAGCATCTGCACGCTCGGCACGTGCCCGCACCTGCGGGCAGGTAGTGACACCTGGAGGAACCTCATGGTCGACCTGACGCCAACCCGTGACGACAAATTCTCGTTCGGCCTGTGGACGGTCGGCTGGCAAGGCGTCGACGTGTTCGGCGGGCCGATCCGGCCACCGCTCGACCCAGTTGCTGCGTTGGAGCAGCTGGCCGAGCTCGGTGCGGCGGCGGTGACCTTTCACGATGACGACCTGCTGCCTGACGACGCCACCCGCGATGCCGGTTTGGATCGCTTTCGCCGTGCGTTGAACGGCACCGGCCTGGTCGTCGAGATGTTGACCACCAACCTGTTCGGCGACCCGGTCTTCAAGGAAGGGGCGCTGACCGCCAACCATCGAGATGTACGCCGCCATGCGCTGACCAAGGTGCTGCGCAACGTCGATTTGGCCGCCGAACTCGGCGCCAAGACGTACGTGTTGTGGGGTGGGCGTGAGGGCGCGGAGTCCGGCGCCAGCAAAGACGTTGCGGCCGCGCTGGACCGGTACAAGGAGGCGCTAGATCTGCTGTGTGGCTACGTCCGCGAGCAGGGCTACGACATCCGCTTTGCCATCGAGCCCAAGCCCAACGAGCCGCGCGGCGACATCTTGCTGCCGACGATCGGGCACGCCCTGGCTTTTATCAACGAGTTGGACGATGCGGAGCGGGTGGGGATCAACCCCGAGGTGGGCCATGAGCAGATGGCCGGCCTCAACTATCCGCACGGCGTCGCGCAGGCACTGTGGCACAACAAGCTGTTCCACATCGACTTGAACGGGCAGAACGGCCCGCGCTTCGACCAAGACCTGCGCTTCGGTGCCGGCAACCTTCGCGAGGCCTTCTGGACCGTCGACGTGCTGCAGGGTGTGGGCGTTGGCCGCGCCTACGACGGTTTCGTCCACTTCGACTACAAACCACCGCGCACCGAGGACGTCGACGGGGTGTGGGAGTCGGCGGCCGGCTGCATGCGCAACTACCTGGCACTGCGGGCCAAGGTGCGGGCGTTCCGAGAAGACCCGGAGGTCCAGCAGGCGCTGGCGGCCTCCCGGGTTGGTGAGTTGGCCACGCCGACACTGGGACCGGAAGAAAGCCTCGCCGACCTGCGGGCCGGGCAGCGCGACCCGGACGCGCTGGGGGAGCGGGGAATGGCCTTCGAGCGGCTCGACCAGTTGGCGATGGACCACCTGCTGGGCCTGCGCTGAGCCCTGCGGGCCCCGCCACTCAGCGCTGGAAGGCGCGCATGGACCGCAGCAGCCCTCGGCCGGCCTTGACGCGCACAAAGTGTGTGTTGGGCCTGCGGACGTACTCGATGGTGACCGAGGTCCCTGGGCGAACGTCGTTGTACCAGCTCGTCAGGGTCGGCGCGATGGTCTCGCCCTTGTCCTGCGGTTCCTCACGCTTCGGCACGGCACGGACCGACACCTCGGTGCGGGGCAGGCCCAGCCGCTGTGTCAGCCGCTTCTCGTAGGCCACGTCCTTGCCGTTGGACGCGATCACGCCGTACGGCTGGTGGATCGAGGCGATGTAGTCGGGCCTGATCTCCTTGAGGAACCCGCGCATCGCGCGCACCTCCGGGGCGCTGGCCGGACGTGGCCCGCCCCAGCAGCAGGTGCCGTAGCCCGAGTCCTTCCAGCCGTTGGTCGGCCAGTTGCGGTTCAGGTCGACCCCCTTCGCATTCTGACGTGTGTTGGCGGCGAAACCGTCGGGGTTCATGGTCGGGATGATCCAGACTCCACTGTCCCTGTTCACGTCCACGTGGCGCTGCAACCATCGCGCGGTGCGCACCCCGGCCCGTTCGTCACCATGCATCTGACCCAGCACGACCACCTGGTTCGGCCCGTTCGGGTCGCCGCGGAAGAAGGCTTTGATCGGCCGGTCCTGAACGCTGTAACCCAGGACCGTGACGAAGCGCTTGCCGCTGGCGCTGACGGTGACGGTGGTGTCGTCGGTGGCCGGCTCGGTGGCGGCCACCGGCCCGCCGGTGGTGGCCAACAGGCTCAGCAGCACCGCTTCCATAGCCCCGGCCGGCAGTCGGGACGATGTCACGGGGGACCCCTCGGTGTCGGTGCAGGTGCGGTCCCACTGTTGGTGCCGAGGACTCAGGTGTCACTCGTGCACCGGCAGGTCCAACCGACCGTCCGAGGGGTGGGCGGGCCGTTGGGACCAGGTCGCAGGGTTGGCCGGGGTCAACCGCAGCATCGCCCCGGGATCAGCCGAGGAATCAGCCGAGCATCAGCCGGCGATGCCGATGCGCTGTTGGTCGGCGAGTGGTGTGTGCAGCACGACTTCGCCGTCGGTGTAGATCACCCCGTCATCACATCGTGCTTGCACCCGGCCACCGTCGAACTGCTCGTCGTACAGCTTG
>JACCYS010000143.1 GCA_013696365.1 Nocardioidaceae bacterium | reverse complement strand
CACGCTGCAGCGCCGCTGCGTGCGCTCCCTGAACCCGTCGAACTTGACCGGGTCCGCATCCGACGCCGTGATCGACTCGGTGGCATCCTCCCCGAATATTTAGCCGTCGCACGACGTGGACGGGTATTCGACAAGGCGCCGCCGAGCTGGACTGCCTCGCCCGGCTGGGTGTGCCGCTGGTGCAGGGCTACCACCTAGCGCGGCCTGGCCCGGGGTGGCCCCAGATTGACACCGAGACGTCGTTGCACCTGATGACCAGTGAGCCGCTGCGCACCGGCACGACTTTGCGGAGCCTGCTCGAGCCGACCGTGACGGTCAGCGACACAGACACCGCTGACCCACTGAGCTGGTTCATTGATGACACGGTGGATCTCGTGGTGCTGATCGACCGGGCGTTGCGTCCGGTCGCCACCATCACCTCCACCGGCCCGCTGCGGTCTCTTGTGCACGGCATCCTCATCAACCTCCACACCGGCGTCGCGCAGGCCGCGCACCGTGCCATCACCCGCAGCGGGGATCAGCGTCTCGAGCCGCTGGTGTGCGTCGACAACGCAGGACGCTTCGTCGGCATCGTCCTCATGGAACGGATCGTGCACACCCTCGCCTCAACCACCTTGATCCCGTCGTCGTCGAGAGCCGGAGAGACGAACGGCGCCGGCGTGGAATTGTCGCTGCCAGGCGGTTGCCCCACCGTCGGCTCATCCTGGCGGTCTGAGCTGAGGCGCCTGGCTGCGGCCTCGGCCAGAGTTCTGTCCCGGTGAGCTGGTCGGTCGCAACACCGCACCGGGTCCGGAGCAGGAGTGCGACTTTTCAGAACCGAGGGTGTCAGGGGAGATACCGGTGTTGTAGTGGGCTTGGACGCGGGTTTGGCTCAGTCGTATCGACGTACCTAGAGCGGGACGTCGTCCCACGGACCTGGTCGGGGTGGCTGGAGTCCAACACCGTGAGCTCGACGCCGGCGGTGGCGCAGATGACCTCGGGCGCCAGGGACGAGCCACCCATGCCGCAGAGCACCACGTGGTCGACGCCGTCCTCGCCCAGCTCGGCGCGGATGGCCGGAATCTGTCCGAGCAGCGGGCGGGAGCTGCGGTGCAGGCCGACCCAGGACAGTCGGACCTTCGCCTCGGACTCCGCCTCGGCGCCCCACAGCGTCGCGTCCTCGGCGAACAGCTTGCCGGCGAACCCGTCGGCCGCCAGCGCCGGCACGTGCCGGCGGACCGCGTCGGCGGCGGCCCCGGTCGCGGTGACCTCGAGCGCTCCGCTCACTGCTCGGTGCCCTTGGCCTGCTCGAGCTGGGTGCGGACGGTCTCCTGCAGCTCCTCCCAGGAGGCCACGAACTTCTCGACGCCCTCGCGCTCGAGGGTGTCGATCACGTCGTCGTAGTCCACGCCGATCCGGGTGAGGTCGTCCATGACCTGGTGCGCCTCGTCGTACCGCGTGGTGACCAGGTCGCCCTCGACCTCACCGTGGTCGGCGAAGGCCTGCATGGTCTTCTCCGGCATGGTGTTCACGGTGTCGCCGACGACGAGGTCCGCGACGTACATCGTGTCCTTGTAGTCCGGGTTCTTCACGCCGGTGGACGCCCACAGCGGACGCTGCGTGTTGGCGCCGTCCGCGGCGAGCGCCTGGAAGCGGTCCCCGGCGAACTTCTTCTCGTAGGCCTTGTAGGCGAGCCGCGCGTTCGCGATCGCGGCCTTGCCGAAGAGGTTCGGCGCCTGCGGGTCCTCCAGGGCCTCGAGGCGCTTGTCGTACTCCGAGTCGACCCGCGAGACGAAGAACGACGCCACGGACTCGATGCCCGCCAGGTCGATGCCGTTGGCCTTCGCCTGCTCGAGACCCTCGAGGTAGGCGTCCATGACCTGCTCGTAGCGGCCGAGGCCGAAGATGAGCGTGACGTTGACGCTGATGCCGCGAGCGATCGTGGCGGTGATCCCCGGCAGGCCCTCGCTGGTGGCCGGGATCTTGATGAAGACGTTGGGCCGGTCCACGGCGTCGCTGAGCTCGCGGGCGGAGGTGGACGTGGCTTCCGTCTCGAACGCGATGGTGGGCGAGACCTCGATCGAGACCCGGCCGTCGGTGCCGTCGGTGGCCTTCCAGACGTCCATCATCACGTCGCAGGCGTCTCGTACGTCGGTCGTGGTGATCTCGAAGATCGCCTCGTCGACGTCGGCGCCCTTGCTCGCCAGGGCGCGGATCTGCTCGTCGTACCGCTCGCCGTTGGAGAGCGCGCCGGCGAAGATCGTCGGGTTGGTCGTGACCCCGACGACCGAGGAGTCCTTGATGAGCTCGGCGAGGTTGCCGGTCTCGATGCGCTCCCGCGAGAGGTCGTCGAGCCAGATCGACACCCCCGCGTCGGAGAGGGCTTGCAAGCGGTCCGTCATGTCAGTTTCTCCAGTGTCGTGGATGGTGGGTGCGTAGGTGCCCGGGCGTGCTCAGCCCTGGGAGTCGCGGACGCTCTGCTCCGCGGCGAGGGCGACCGACTCGGCGGTGATCCCGAACTCGCGGTAGAGCGTCTCGTAGTCGGCCGAGGCGCCGTAGTGGTCGATGGACACGATGTGGCCGGTCGCACCGACCACCTCGCGCCAGCCCTGGGCGACGCCGGCCTCGACGCTGACCCGGGCCTTCACGATGGGCGGCAGCACAGTGTCGCGGTAGGACTGCTCCTGCGCGTCGAACCACTCCCGGCAGGGCATGGACACGACGCGGGCGGAGATGCCCTTCTCGGCGAGCCGGGTGCGGGCCTCGACGGCGAGCTGCACCTCAGAGCCGGTGCCGATCAGGATGACGTCGGGGGCGCCGCCCTCGGCGTCGAGCAGGACGTAGCCACCCTTCGCGACCTGCTCGGTGGTGGCGAAGCCGTCGGTGCCACGCGGGAACGTCGGCACGTTCTGCCGGGTGAGCACCAGACCGGCCGGCTGGTTGTTCTTCTCCAGCACGGCCCGCCAGACCGCGACCGTCTCGTTGGCGTCGGCCGGGCGTACGACGTCCAGGCCGGGGATCGCGCGCAGCGCGACGAGGTGCTCGATCGGCTGGTGGGTGGGGCCATCCTCGCCCAGGCCGATGGAGTCGTGGGTCCACACGTAGGTCACGGGCAGCTGCATCAGCGACGCGAGCCGCACCGCCGGGCGCATGTAGTCCGAGAACGTCAGGAACGTGCCGCCGTACACGCGGGTGCCACCGTGCAGCGCGATGCCGTTCATGACCGAGCCCATGGCGTGCTCACGGATGCCGAAGTGCAGCACCCGCCCATAGACGTTGCCGGAGAAGTCCTTGGTGGACAGGTCGGCCGGCACGAAGGACGGCTCGCCGGCCGGGGTCGTGTTGTTGGACCCCGCAAGGTCCGCGGACCCGCCCCACAGCTCGGGGAGCACGGGCGCGATGGCGCCCAGCACCTCGCCGGAGGCCTTCCGGGTGGCGAGCCCCTTGGGGTCGGCGCCGAAGGTCGGCAGCGCGGACTCCCAGCCGGCGGGCAGGGTCCGCGACCCCATCCGCTCGAAGAGCTCGTGACGCTTGCGGAACCGCTTCGCCCACGCGTCGAACAGCTCCTGCCACTCCGCCTGCGCGGCCTTGCCGCGGTCGATGACCGACCGGGTGTGCGCCAGCACGTCGGCGGGCACCTCGAAGGTCTGCGCGGGGTCGAAGCCCAGGATCTCCTTGGTGGCGGCGACCTCGTCGTCGCCGAGGGCGGAGCCGTGCGCGGTGCCGGTGTTCTGCGCGTTCGGGGCGGGCCAGGCGATCACGGTGCGCAGCGAGATGAAACTGGGCCGGTCGGTGACCCGGCGCGCGGCTTCGAGCGCCCGGTGGAGCGCGGGCACGTCCTCCTCGTACGTCGTACCGCCGTTGGTCCAGTCCACGCGCTGCACGTGCCAGCCGTAGGCGGCGTAGCGGGCGGCGACGTCCTCGCTGAAGGCGATGTCGGTGTCGCCCTCGATGGAGATGTCGTTGTCGTCGTAGATCAGCGTCAGGTGGCCCAGCTGCTGGTGACCGGCGAGCGAGGACGCCTCGGCGCTCACGCCCTCCTCGAGGTCACCGTCGGAGCAGATGGCGAAGATCTGGTGGTCGAAGAGGCTCTCGCCGGGGGCAGCGTCCGGGTCGAAGAGGCCGCGCTCGCGGCGGGCCGCCATGGCCATCCCGACCGCGTTGCCGACACCCTGGCCGAGCGGGCCGGTGGTGGTCTCGACACCGGCGGTGTGGCCGTGCTCCGGGTGACCGGGCGTCTTGCTGCCCCACCCGCGCAGCGACTTGAGGTCCTCGAGCTCGAGCCCGAAGCCGGTCAGGTAGAGCTGGGTGTAGAGCGTGATGCTGCTGTGGCCCGCGGAGAGCACGAAGCGGTCGCGGCCGGCCCAGTCGGGGTCGGTGGGGTTGTGCTGCATCACCTTGTTGAAGAGCAGGTGCGCCACCGGCGCCAGTGACATCGCGGTGCCGGGATGGCCGTTGCCGACCTTCTGCACCGAGTCCATCGCCAGGACCCTCGCGGTGTCCACCGCGCGTCGGTCCAGGTCTGTCCAGTCGAGCCTGCTCACGAAGGTTTCCTCTCGACGAGTACTCGGCGCATCGGTCGACCCGCTTGTGCCACCAGGGCGTCAAGCCAAACTGCGGAGCCCGGTCACAGGCGCGACCACGACCTCGAGCCTACTCACTCCGAGCCTGCCGGCGCACGCCCGTCCACGTGAGCCGATGCACACTTCTACGGGGCTCGGCCCCTTCCCCGGTCCGACACCCCGGACGACTACAGTGGAGCCCGGTCCTCACGGTGCGCCGAGGGGGGCCTGTCTGTTCCGAGTCCCGTCCCGAAGCCGTCGTCGAGGATTTGTGGGTCTCGGTCGATGACTGAGTCGGCGGACTCTTAGTTCCGCGCAGGAGGGCATCGACCGACTCACCAGTGAGCCGCCGAGCCGCTCCCGTTCTCGCCCTCGAAGAATCTAATTGAGTGCATTCGCTAAATTTGGCGGTTGTGTGGGGCGACACTTTGCGTGTTCGGAGTGTGCACGTGAGAAGACCGGGGGACTGGTATGGCTCAGGGAACTGACCACGGCGCGGAAACTGAATCCTCGCCCGTCTCGGCGTTGGCGCGGTTCGCTGTGCGGGTGGCCACGGTCGCCACGCTTGAGGCTCTCCTCGACGCGATCGTCGAGGTCACGACGGGCGCGATGGTCGCTGACAGTGTGCATGTCGGCCGGATCGATCGCCCGCACGGCCGGCTGCGGATGCTCCGCAATGCCGGACAGCTGGCCGACTGGGAACTGGAGTCGCCGGCCGACGAGTCGTACTTGGTCAGCGACTATCCGCAGCCGCTGTGCACCACCGAACAGGCCAAGCCATGGCGTGGGAACGTCGACGACGACACCACCGCCGAGAACGACCGGCTGCTGCTGGCCAGCCAGGGCAAGGCGCACGCGTTGAGTGCTCCGGTGATCTCTTCTGACGAGGTGTGGGGGAGTTGTTCGTCACCCGATTCCACTCCCGGCCGTTCTCCGATGGCGATGAGGAAGTCGCCTTGGTCATCGCCGGGCTGGCTGCCGCGGGTCTGGCGCGGGTGCTCGGCGACGAGCGACTGCGGGAGCTGGCCTACACCGACGCGTTGACCGGGCTGGCGAATCGTCGCGCGGCCGACGAGCAGCTCGAGGCCTGGGCCAGTGACCCGGCGTACGCAGGCGCGCTGACGGCGATGTTGTGCGATGTGAACGACCTGAAGGAGGTCAACGACAGCCACGGGCACCTGGTCGGGGACCGGCTGATCCGAGAAGTCGCAGGACATGTCTCGGCAGCCGCCGACCAGCTGCATGGCGGGATCGCAGCCCGCGTCGGGGGCGACGAATTCTTGATCGCCGGCCCCTGCCCGGACCAGACCTTCGTCACTCGCCTTGTCGAAGAACTGACCGGGTCCGCCTCACGACTGTCGTTCGGGCATGGAGTGTCGTGCGGAACCGCGTGGCTCTGTTGCGTTGACGCAGCGCACTCGGGCCAGTGTGGGTGGCGTGGTGAAGCGCACTCGCCGTCCGAGGCCGCCTGTGAGGGTGCCCTTCGGGGTTCACTGGTTTCCGCTTCCCGCCGGAGGTGATCTTGGCGGCGGTGCGCTGGTACCTCCGGTACGGGTTGTCCTACCGCGACCTCGAAGAGCTTGTCGCCGAGGGTGGCATCGAGGTCGACCACGGCACGCTCTAGCCCCAATACCGTTAAGTTAGCATCGTCTGATGGTGTATGACGGATCCGGTTGGGGTTGTGGCCAGGCTGCGTGGTGGCCGCGTTTGACGTGCCACTTGGGCATCTTGCGTTTGATGACGCGGGGTGCGG
>JACCYS010000101.1 GCA_013696365.1 Nocardioidaceae bacterium | reverse complement strand
GCTCTTGAACACGTGCGCCCGGGCAGCCTTGTCGACCAGGTACGGCGTCGCGGCCCCGTACCGGCTGCGCAGCTGTCCCGGATGGGTGTGCCGCTGCCGGCGGCCCAGGTGGCGCGACTGTCCCGGGTCGACGACTGGCTGTTGACATCCGAGCAGCTCGACCAGATCAGCCGCCAGGTGCAGCAGCTGGTCACCGAGCACCGTCGCCGACACCCGTTGGAGACCGGTCCATCGGTGGCTTCCGCGGTCCAGGAGCTCAAGCTGCCGGACGTCCGGTTGCTAGAGGCGGCAGTCCGGACGCCACTGAGCCTGCGGGACGGGCGGCTGGTACTCATCGACGCGTCCGGACGGATGGGAGATCTGCCGGCAGCCGTGCAACGAGCCGTCGACGAGCTCGCTGCCGACCTTGCCGAGGCCCCCTTCGCCGCCCCCGATGCGGGTCGTCTCAACGCCTTGGGTCTTGACCACCGGTCGCTCGCGGCAGCTCACCGGGCGGGGCGGCTGCTGCGGCTGGCCGACCAGGTCGTGCTACTGCCCGGAGCCGACCAGCTGGCCGTCGACGTGCTGGCCAGGCTGGAGCAACCGTTCAGCGCCAGCGAGGCGAGGCAGGCGCTTGGCACCAGCCGGCGGGTGGTGCTGCCGCTGCTGGAACGGCTCGATCGTCAAGGTCATACCCTGCGGCTGCCCGACAACCGCCGGCGCATCCGCGGCCCCCAGTGATCCCAGCCGCGAGGCGGGAGGCCACGGTTGGTCGGGCAGTGGATCGGCGGTGCCGGCCGATGCCGCCGACGGCCTGTCACAGGGCCATCACCGCGAATGTGCACGCGGATGCGCGGAGGCATACACCTCGCGCAGTTTGTCCACGGTCACCAACGTGTAGATCTGCGTGGTCGTGACAGAGGCGTGACCCAAGAGTTCCTGCACCACACGCACATCTGCGCCGCCATCGAGCAGATGGGTGGCGAACGAGTGCCGCAACGTGTGCGGCGAGACGTCACCGCGCACCCCGGCCGCGTCCGCGGCGCGAGCAAGCACAGTCCAGGCCGACTGCCGAGACAGCCGCCCACCGCGGGCGTTCAGGAACACTGCGGGAGTGCCGACACCCACCGCAGCCAGGTGTGAGCGCGCACGCACCAGATACGCCTCGACGGCACCGACCGCGTACGAGCCGACCGGCACCACGCGCTCGCGTCCGCCCTTGCCCTGCAGTCGAACCGCTGCCGCATCGGTCAGATCCAGGTCGTCAACGTCCAGGCCGACCGCCTCAGAGATCCTGGCGCCGGTGCCGTACAACAGCTCGAGCAGAGCCCGATCGCGCAGTGCTAAGGCGGTGCCCGGCGCCCCCGCAGCCTCCAGGATCGCGGTGATGTCGCTGACCGGCAGGGCCTTCGGCAGCCGCTTGGGCGCCTTCGGCGGGCGCACCGCAGCCGCGACATCGGTCTCGATTGCGCCTTCACGCAGGCAGAACCGGTGCAGTCCGCGCACGGCGACCACCGCCCGGGCCGCGCTGCTCGCGGACAAGGGGGGGTGCTCGTCGTCGCCGCTGCGCAGTTGGGCGAGGAAGCCCGCGACGTGCTCCTCGCGGACGTCGGCAACCTGCGGCACCCCCACCATTGTCAGGTACGTCACGTATCGCCGCAGGTCCCGGCGGTACGACGAGATGCTGTTGACCGCCAGTCCACGCTCGACGACGAGGTGGTCGAGAAACGATGTGACCGCCTCGCGTACCCCGAATCCGCTGGCCCCGCTCAGGCGAGGACCTCCTCGAGGCTGAGCGCGGAGCGGCCGTGCGCCTCGGCGACCGGTTGGTTGGTCAGCTCGCCGGCACAGGTGTTCAGGCCCAACGCCAGGCTGCGGTCGTCTCGCAGCGCCTGCTGCCAGCCCTTGTCGGCCAGCGCGAGCGCATACGGCAGCGTCACGTTCGTCAGGGCGTAGGTCGAGGTATGCGGGACCGCCCCCGGCATGTTCGCCACGCAGTAGAAGACGGCCTCGTGCACCGGATAGGTCGGGTCGGCGTGTGTGGTCGGTCGGGAGTCCTCGAAGCAGCCCCCCTGGTCGATGGAGATGTCCACCAGTACCGCACCTGGCTTCATCCGCGACACCAGCTCGTTGCTGATCAGCGTGGGGGCCTTGGCTCCCGGCACCAGCACAGCACCAATGACGAGGTCGGCGTCCAGCACCGCACGCTCGACCTCGTAGCTGTTCGACGCCACCGTCTGCAGGTGGCCCTGATAGATCCGGTCAGCCTCACGGAGCCGCTCGATGTTGCGATCCAGCAACAGCACCTCGGCCTGCATGCCCAAGGCGATCGCTGCGGCGTTCATGCCGGACACGCCGGCCCCGATGACCACCACCTTGGCCGCATAGACACCGGACACCCCACCCATCAGCACTCCCCTGCCGCCGCCTTGGCGCATCAGGTGATAGGCGCCTGCCTGGGGTGCCAACCGGCCGGCGACCTCGCTCATCGGGGCAAGCAACGGCAGCCCGCCGCCGGGGCTTTGCACCGTCTCGTAGGCGATGCCGGTGACCTCCCGCTCAAGAAGCGCCGTGGTGCACTCCTTGGAGGCAGCCAGGTGCAGGTAGGTGAACAGCGTCTGCCCCGCCCGCATGCGGTGATGCTCCTCGTCGATGGGCTCCTTGACCTTGAGGATCAGATCGCCGGCGTCCCAGACATCGTCAGCGGACGGAAGCATCGTCGCCCCCGCCTCGACGAAAAGGTCGTCCGGAATGGACGAGCCGACGCCAGCCTGAGTCTCGACGAAGACCTGATGGCCGTGCCGCGACAGCTCGAACACGCCTGCAGGCGTGATGGCGACGCGATACTCGTGGTTCTTAACCTCGCGGGGGATGCCGATCTTCACCGCTACCAAGTCCTCACCGATGCCAACCGACGGCGTTGTCGGAGTGGGCGCCTCGCAGTCACTCGTGCGCTCGCCGGAGTCTAGCCAGACCGTTCGCTCAACCGCCCGCGGCAACCGCCAAGACCGCGGCCGCGGCCATCGAGTCACACAGCCGTCCGGCAAGCACCGCACGGATCGCCTCAGCGAGCGGCACCCAGACGATCTCCAGGTCCGCCTCCTCGTGCCGGGCTGCGGGCAACTCAGCTTGGGCCTGTGGCGACAGCGCAGTCAGCCCGCGCGCCACGAAAACCTGCCAATGCTCGTTGCTCACCCCCGGCGACGGCCACAGGGTCAGCAGCCGCTGCCAAGCGTGGGCAGCGACCCCCGCCTCCTCTGCCAGCTCTCGGGCCGCAGCCTGCTGCGGCGGCTCGCCTTCCACATCGAGGATCCCTGCGGGGATCTCCAACAGTCGCTGGCCCACCGCGTGCCGGTACTGCGACAACAGCAGCACCCGGTCGTCCTCGTCGAGAGCGAGCACTCCGACCGCGCCCGGATGCTCGACCACCGCACGGGTGAACACCTCGTCGGTGGGACCACGCACCTCGTCCTCCCGCACCTGGACGAAGGCTCCGTCGTAGGGTCTGCAGCTGTTGCCCACCGGCCACTGCTGCGGTTGGTCGCTCAACTCGGCGGGCGGGGTCCACAGCTCACCGGGCAGCTGCGGGTGCCCGCTCACGCTGGCGCCTCGGCCCGCGGACGCTCGGCAGGCTCGGGTTCGGTCGCCACCGGCAGCAGCAACTCCCGTTGCCGGCTGATCGCTGCGGCCACCAGACCCGCGAACAACGGATGCGGGCGGGTGGGCCGCGACCGCAGCTCAGGGTGCGCCTGAGTGCCCACATAGTACGGATGCACCTCGGCCGGCAGCTCGACGAACTCCACGAGGGTCTCGTCCGGCGAGGTGCCGGAAAAAACCAACCCTGCCATCTCCAGCCCCTCGCGATAGGCGTTGTTCACCTCGTATCGGTGCCGGTGTCGCTCCTGCACCATGCTCTGCCCGTACGTCGCAGCCGTCAGCGAGCCGGCTCGCAACGTCGCCGGATACAGCCCGAGACGCATGGTGCCACCAAGGTCCCCGCTTCCGTCGACGAAGGCCTTCTGCTCCTGCATGGTCGCGATCACCGGGTGGGCGGGGTCCAAGTCGAACTCCGAAGAGCTGGCGCCGACCAGTCCGGCGACGTTGCGTGCATACTCGATAACCATGCACTGCAGGCCTAAACAGAGTCCCAGCGTCGGGATCTGTTGGGTGCGGCCGTATCGGAGGGCGCCGATCTTGCCCTCGATGCCGCGCACGCCGAATCCTCCGGGCACACAGATCGCATCCACGTCATGCAGCAGCCGGGCCGCCCCCTCGGGAGTCGCACAGTCATCGGAGGGCACCCACCGCAGGCTGACCCGAGCGCTGTGCGCGAAGCCGCCGGCGCGCAGTGCCTCGGCGACCGACAGGTAGGCGTCCGGCAGGTCGACGTACTTGCCCACCAGCGCAACGGTCACCTGCTCGTCGGGCTGGTGCACCCGATGTAACAGGTCGTCCCACCGGGTCCAGTCGACGTCCCGGAAGGGCAGGTTGAGCCGGCGCACCAAGTAGGCGTCGAGTCCCTCCGCATGCAGCACCTTGGGGATGTCATAGATCGACGGCGCGTCGACAGCGGCCACCACCGCCTCCTCGTCGACGTCGCACATCAGCGAGATCTTGCGCTTCACCCCCTCGGGAATGTCCCGGTCGGCGCGGCAGACGACTGCGTCGGGCTGGATACCGATGGACCGCAGCGCCGCCACTGAGTGCTGGGTGGGCTTCGTCTTGAGCTCACCGGACGGCCCGATGTAGGGGACCAGGGACACGTGTAGGAAGAAGCAGTGGTCCCGCCCGACGTCGTGGCGCACCTGGCGGGCAGCCTCCAGGAACGGCAGCGACTCGATGTCCCCGACCGTGCCACCAACCTCGGTGATGACCACGTCCACGTCCGGGCCGGCCATCGCCTGAACGCGGTCCTTGATCTCGTTGGTGATGTGTGGGATGACCTGCACGGTGTCGCCGAGGTAGTCCCCGCGCCGCTCCTTGGCGATCACCTCGGCGTAGACCTGGCCGGTGGTGACGTTGGCGCGACCGGACAGGTCGACATCGAGGAAGCGCTCGTAGTGGCCGACGTCGAGATCGGTCTCGGCCCCGTCGCTGGTGACAAAGACCTCGCCGTGCTGGAACGGGTTCATCGTGCCGGGATCGACGTTCAGGTAGGGGTCAAGCTTTTGCATCGTGACCCGCAACCCGCGGGACGTGAGCAGGCGACCCAAGCTGGACGCTGTCAGCCCCTTGCCCAGCGAGGAGGCCACACCACCGGTGACGAAGACGTGCTTGGTGGTCGTGTTCGTGGCCAACGGGGCTCCCGTGATCGAAAGGTGGCAGGGCGGATGCTCAGGCCTCCACGGGATTCCAGCCTATCAGCGAACGGGCCGCGCCGACGGAACGCTGTCCGCGTCAGCGGCGGATGCTTGGTGCCGCGCTGTCGGCAGCCTCGCCGACGCCGTACTGTCCGGCGGCACCCTGCGCCTGCTCAGCGAGGGCGAGCACCGTCACCACCCGGCCGGCGGGCAGGTCGAGGGCGTCCACGCTGGACACCTTGGCGGCTGCAGTCGACTCACGGACCGCACGCACCACGCCCTCGTCGGCGGCTGCGGACGGTCCAGCGACCACCACCCCGACGGCCGACTCATCAAGCGCAACCGCGATCTCGGCGGCCACTGCGTCGTACCCATCAGGGTCGTCCGCCGTGGGTGCCCCGGTGATCAGCAGCGCGAGCTGGGCGCGGCGAGCAGGGCTTCGGCCGGCGCTGATCAGCCCGGCCTCGGTAAAGGCCGCCTCGATGCCGGTGGCTGTGTCATCGCGGTCTTCGCGCTGGTCAGACGTGGTGAGGAACGCGCGGGCGACCGCCGCACCGACAAGCTGATAGCTGCCGGTGGCGCGATCCTTGGTGGATCCCGCCGCTTTTGAGCCACCACTGCTGAGCACCCGCTCGGACAGGCCCTCGGCAAGTTGGCGATTGGCCGGGTCGAGCAGGTCCCCGGTGAACGTGAGCGAGGACACCACCGACCCCTCGGCAGCGACGATCTCTTCGCGCAGCGCACGAACCGCGCTGCGATCCGCGCCCGGCAGCATGATGATGCTCACCGTCCGACCGTCTAGCGCCGACCCGACGATGGCAGGCGACGTGCTGCCGGCGAAGTCGTCAGCGAAAGCGAGCCGTGCCTGCGCCACATTCAGATCGGTCTGCGCGCGTTGCTCGCCCAACCGGTCGCTGGACGCCTGATCGGTGAGGCTCTGGCTCAGCTGCGCCTGCAGCGGACCGGCCCCCAAAGCGATCCCCGCCGCTAGGGCAAAGAAGATGGCGACGACGGTCACCAGGTGATAGCGGAAGTCGATCATCTGAACCGCTCCTGGGCAAAGTCAGTGAACTCGGACCAGCCGGCCACAACCGCGGCAAGCCACTGCTCGCCGGCCGGGGTGGTGGCGACCGCAAGCAGTACAGCCAGCAGGCCGGCCAGCACGAGCAGGAGCAACTGCCAGCCGCGGACACGGTTGTGGTGCATCCGGGCCACGGCCTTCGCGTCGACCAGCCGCGACCCGGCCCTGAGGCGGGTCAGAAAGGCGCTCGCCATCTCTGATTGCCCGCGGTCGAGGAACTCCTCGAGGCCGGCATGTGACCCCGCGGTGACGATGAGGCTTGCCCCACAGCTGTCGGCCAGCAGGATCGCTGCGTCCTCGCTGGAACCGGTGGCGGGGTAGGTGACGGCGCGTACACCGAGCCGCTCCAACCGGTCGTCCGCTATTCGGTCTAGCACGACAAGCTCGGTGGCCATTTTGATGGTCGACTCCGTGACCATCCTAAGGTCCCCCACGATCAGGTCAGGGGTGTACCCCGCCTGCACCAGCGCGTCGGCGCCGGCGTCCACGCCGACCAGCAGCGGACGACTCTCCCGGATGTAGGACCGCAACGACCGCAGATCTGCCTGATAGTCAAAACGTCGAGCAACGACCAGCACCTCTCGCTCAGCCAGCCGCACTCTCAGCTCGGGGACACCGATGCCGTCGATCAACAGGTGCTCGTCGCGGCGAAGGTGCTCAACCGTGTTGAAGGTGAACGCCTCCAACTGTGCCGCCAGCCCGGCCCGGGCAGCTGCGAGACGTTGCGCGACCCGCGGTGAGTCGAGCAGCTCGCCGTCGGCCAGCAGCCGACTCCCTCGAAAGATCTGGCCCCCGTCGATCCGCACCGACTCGCCGTCGCGCAGCACGCCAAAGACCTTGCCCCCGGGTACGTCGACCAAGGGGACGCCGGCAGCGGCGATGACTTGCGGCCCCAGGTTGGGAAAGCGCCCGGACACTGAGGGCGCAGCATTAACGACCGCGGCCACTCGGGCACCGATCAGCGCCTCGGCTGTGGCCCGGTCGAGGTCCAGGTGCTCGATGATGGCGATCTCGCCCGGGTGCAGTCGACCCGTGAGGTTGGCGCTTCGCCGGTCGAGGCGGGCCACGCCAGACAGACCGGGCAGATCGGCGCGCCGACCACGCCACAGGGGTGAAAGCTTCATACGGCTGCCATGCTGCCACGGCGGACGGCCGCACTCCGCGAGCCCGACCGGCGCGTCGGGACGTTGATCAGGTGCTGTCTCAGCGCTCGTGGCTGGCTAGGTCGAGCAGCTCGCGGGCATGGGCCTCGGCCGTCGCGGAACCCTCCAACCCGGCCAGCATCCGGGAGAGCTCGCGAACTCGAGCGCCTTCGTCGAGCGCGCGGACATCGCTGGTGGTCACGGTTCCGCCGCCCGACTTGTCCACCAGGTAGTGCCGGTCGGCAAAGGCGGCCACCTGGGGTAGGTGGGTGACGGCAAGGACCTGTGCGTGCTTGGCCAGTCGTGCCAGCCGGCGCCCCACCTCCACCGCGGCCTTGCCGCCGATTCCCGCGTCCACCTCGTCGAACACGTACGTGGGCACCCGCGTCGTAGCGGACAACACCACCTCCAACCCGAGCATGACCCGCGACAGCTCGCCACCGCTTGCGCCACGACCCAGCGGACGAGGCGAGGCACCGGAGTTGGCCGCAAGCAGTAGCTCGACCTCATCGACACCGTCCGGCCCGAGGCGCTGCTCTACTGGACCCTCCCCGGCGGAGCGCACGCGCACCGACAGCCGTGCGTGCGGCATCGCGAGCTCAGCGAGCTCTGCGGTCACCGCCGCTGCCAGCTTGAAGCCCGCCTGCCGGCGGGCACCCGACAGGTGCTGCGCAAGGTCGACCAGCAGGCTCAGCACCGCTTTGCGCTCAGCGGCCAGCGATGTCCCGCTTTCTGTAGCGTTGTGGAGCTCGACCAACCGGGCCTCTGCCTGCTTCTGCCAGCCTGCCACGTCAGCGAGCGTTGGGCCGTAACGGCGAGCCAGGGTTGCCAGCACCGCGCGTCTGTCTTGCACCGCGGCAAGGCGGAGCGGATCGAGGTCGAGATCGTGTGCATAGCCGGACAGCTCGCCGGCAAGGTCGGCCGCGGTGTAGCCGATCGCTGCAGTCGCGTCGGCCAGCGCCGCGACCGCCGGGTCGTGGTCGCGGACGCCATCCAGCGCTGCCCGGGCCGCGGCCAGCAGACCGAGCACGTCTGCTGGCGCGGCTGGCTGGTCGTCGTCACCGGCGAGCGCTGCCCGGGCGGCGTTGGCGGCTCGTTGCAGGGCCTCGGCGTGCGCCAGTTTGTCCTCTTCGAGCCGCAACGTGTCATCCTCGTCGACCTCGGGAGCAACCGCAGCGATGTCGTCCAGTCCAAGCCGCACCAGGTCGAGCTCGCGGACCCGCTCGCCCGCCTCCAGCCGGAGAGCTTCGAGTTGCCGGTCGATGTCGGCAAGCCGGCGATAGGCGGGCCGATACCGATCCAGCATGTCGGCCACCGCGGCGCCGGCGAACCGATCCAGTGCTGCCTTCTGGGCACTGGGTTGTCGCAAGCGCAACTGGTCGGCCTGCCCGTGCACCGCAACAAGTTGGTCTCCCAGTGCGGACAACGTCGAGGCGGGCACCGAGGCGCCGCCCAGATGGGCGCGCGACCGACCTGCGGCACCGAGCGTGCGGGCGACGATCACCGCCTCGTCTTCTATCTCCCCTCCCGCCTCGTCGACCAGGGCACGAACCGCCGGCAGTCGCGCCACCGACACGCGGCACTCCACCCGAGCCTGAGCCGCCCCGTGCCGCACCAGACCGGGGTCGGCTCGACCGCCCTGCAGCAACATCAACGCGGTGACCAGCATGGTCTTGCCAGCACCGGTCTCACCGGTCACCACGGTCAGCCCGGGGTCAACCTCAAGCGTGGCGTCCTCGATGACTCCGAGTCGGCGGATCGCGATCTCTGCCAGCATGTCGACTACCGCGCCCGGCCGCGCCAGCCCGTCACCGGCAGGCCAAACTTGCGCACCAAGCGGTCGGTGAACGGGGCCTGGTGCAGCCGCGCCAGCAGCACAGGCTGATCGGCGGCCCGCACCTCGACGCGGGCGCCTGGCGGCAGCTCATAAGTGCGGCGGCCGTCGCACCACAAGACGCCCGAGCCGGCGCTGTCTGCGATCAACTCAACGGCAACGGTGGACCGAGGTGACACCACCATCGGTCGGGCGAACAAGGCATGCGCGCTGAGCGGCACCACCAACAGTGCCGCCACCTCCGGCCACACCACCGGGCCGCCGGCGCTGAAGGCGTACGCGGTCGAGCCGGTCGGCGTGGCACAGACCATGCCGTCACCTCCCCAGCGAGACAACGGTCGGCCGTCGACCTCCACGACCACCTCGAGGATCCGTTGCCGTGACGCCTTCTCGACGCTTGCCTCATTCAGCGCCCAGCAGCGGTGAACCACCGAGCCATCGCTGAGCACCACTGCCTCTACCGTGAGTCGTTGCTCGACCTGCCAACGTCGATGGACGATGCAGTCAACGGTGTGGTCCAGGTCGGCGAACTCGGCCTCGGCGAGAAACCCCACATGTCCCAGGTTGACCCCGAGAAGCGGCACCGCTGCGGGCCGAGCCAACTCGGCGCCGCGCAGGATGGTGCCGTCACCTCCGATAACCACGACCAGCTCACAGCCCGCAGCAGATTCAGGTCCGGCCGCGACGATCTCTTCAGGTGGCGGGTCGGTGGGTCGGCCATCGAACAGCAGCGCAGCCTCTTCGTCGAGCAGGCGCACCCCCACCCCTGCCGCGGTCAACTGCATCAGCAGCGTCGTCGCCGCTTCCCGGGCATCATGACGGCCGGTGTGGGCGACCACCAGGACGCGCCGCCCGCTGCCGCTCACCGGGCCACCTTCTCACCCGTCGACCCGGCCGCGACGACGGCCCGCACCTCGCCGGGGTCCGCGGCGGGCGCGTCGCGCCGCAGCCAGACGAAGAACTCGACGTTGCCGGAGGGGCCGGGCAGTGGGCTGGCAACGACCGCTCGGGTACCCCATCCGAGCTCGTGAGCCGCACCGGCGACCGTCAACACGGCGTCGGCGTGCAGCGACGGCTCGCGCACCACGCCACCACGCCCAAGCCGTTCACGGCCGACCTCGAACTGGGGTTTGACCATGACGAGCAGGTCACCGTCGTCGCAGACGACCGCGGTGAGGGCAGGCAGCACAAGTCGCAGCGAGATGAACGACAGGTCGGCGACCACCAGCCCGACTGGGTCGCCAACGAGATCACCTGTGAGTTCACGGACGTTGGTACGGTCCAGCACCCGCACCCTGCCGTCTTGCCGCAGCGGCCATGCCAGCTGGCCGTACCCCACGTCGACGGCCAGCACCAGGATCGCCCCGGCGCGCAGCAACACGTCGGTGAAACCTCCGGTCGACGCACCGGCGTCCAAGCAGCGACGATCGCGCACCTCGAGGTCGGGTAGCGCCGCCAGTGCGCCGGCAAGCTTGTGCCCACCCCGGGACACGTACTCGACGTGCGCTGGGTCGGCGGGGTCACGGACGACGATGGCCACCGCCGTGCTGACCCCGGTGGCAGCCTTGGCCGCCACCGCACCGTCGACCAGCACCCGCCGATCTGTAACGAGGCGGCCGGCCTGCTCCCTGGAGCGGGCGAGCCCCCGCCGCACAAGCTCGGCGTCGAGCCGCTGTCGGCGCGCCACCGAGCTCAGCCGGAGGCTGCGCCGTCGGCGCCCTGCCCGGGATGAAGCTCCGTCTCGAGAGCCTGCTGGATCGCTGCGTATGCCGGCAGATGCTGCTCGACAGGCATCTCGTCGAGTGCGGCAAGCTGCGCCTCGACCTGCTCCTCAAGGGTGCCGGTGCTATCGGGGGACACTGTGACCTCCTTGGCTGCGGTCTCTCGATCACTGTGCACTGATCATCTCCCGCAGGCGGTCGTCAACCTGGGAGATGTCCAGCTCGACAGCTGGTGTGTCCCCGCGAGCATCGCTGGCCCACCACGCAGCCGACACGCAGGCACGTAACGCCGCCAAGCCAACCTGGGTGCTCGATTGATCGGCCGGCGGGTGGTCGTGGTGCAGTGTCAGTCGTCCCCGCTCGACGCTGGCGATCCAGCCTGCGCAGCTGCATCGCTCGCCTTCACGTCGTACGGCCGGGTGATCCAGGACCAGGCCCGCGAGGTCACCGGCGACAAAGTCTGGACGCTCGGCCCGGTCGGCGTGCATCAACTCGCGCATCGTCGTGACACCCGTCAACACCAGCAGCGACGGCATCCCGAAGCGACGCGCACCGCTGATGTCGGTGTCCAGCCGATCGCCGACCATCAGCGGTCGCCGCGCACCGGTGCGCAGCACCGACTCCTCGATCAGCGCCGGCTCGGGTTTGCCCGCGACAATCGGTGACACCCCGGTGGCCTCCTCGATGGCGGCCACCAGCATGCCGTTGCCAGGGGCGAGCCCACGCGCGGTTGGCACGCTGCGGTCGGTGTTGGACGCGATCCAGGGCAGACCCGCCGCTACCGCATAGCTGCCTTCGGCCAGCGACTCCCAACCGACGCTGGGGTGGAAACCCTGGATGACGGCGGCGGGTGCGTCGGCTGCACTGTGCACGGCAACCAGACCGTGCTCGGCCAGCGCCTCGATCACCCCCTCGCCACCGACCACGAGCACGCGTGACCCGGACGGCACCCGGTCGGCCACCAGCCGGGCAGCTGCCTGCGCGGAGGTCACTACATCCGCGTCGTCCAAGGCCACGCCGAGCTCGCGCAGGTGCGCAGCCACCGACTCCGGCGTACGAGCCGCGTTGTTGGTGACGAACGCGATCCGCTGCCCCAGCGCTCGTGCCCGGGTGAGATGGTCTGCGGCGCCAGGCACTGCATCTGGCCCCACGTACACCACCCCATCCAAGTCGAGCAGCGCCACGTCGTGCGCGACGGCCAACGCTTGGGTGGTGGAGCTCAGTACCGCCGTGTCGCTCACTGCTCACGCCCCTCGCACGCGTTGGCTGCCCCGGCGGCAGCCTAGGATGCGGCGGTGACATCACCGGCCGCGGGACCGGCTCGACTCAAGCTGCAGCTGCGGGCGATGCGGCCACTGATCTACCGCACGACGCCACAGCGCTCGGCGGCGGCGGTCACGGTGGGTCCGTTGGACGTGTGGGATGACGAGCACGTCGCCCGGCTCGTCCAGCAACGTACCGACCATGTGCTGCATCTGGTGGCACCGACGGCCGAGGTCCAGCAGTCCGAAGCCGCGGGCAGCACGGCCCGAGCCTGGTTGGACGACGCAGTGCTCACCCAGGCGCCGGCTCCGGCACTGTTCGCCTGGACCTGGGAGGTGGCTGGACGTCAGGTGCAGGGGGTGGCCGGTGCTGTACCGCTGCCCTTGGCCGACAAGACCGTCCCCCACGAGCGGGTACGGGCAGCCACCGTCGATCTACGTGAGCGGCAGCTTGACCATGCCCGGGTGCAGGCAGAGCCGATCCTGTTGCTGCACGACGGTGACCCGTTGTTGTCCGCAGCTTTGGTGGAGCGGATCGGCTCCGGCCAACCGCTGGTCGACGTCGACGCTGCCGGTGAGAGGCACCGAGTGTGGCCGATCACCGACGCCGATGACCAGCGGGCGATCCGCAACCGACTCAGCGCAAGTGCGGCACCGGTGGTCGCCGACGGTCATCATCGGGTTGCTGCGCTCGACCGATTGGCGCAGCGAGGCTGGGTCGACGGGATGGTGCTGATTGTGGACACCGCCACCTCGGATCTGAGCCTGACATCTGTTCACCGGGTGGTGCCCGGTCTGCGCCGCGCCACCGTGGTCACCGCTGGCGCCCAGCTGGTGGAGCTGCCTGAAGGAACCGAGGCTGCCTGGTTGGCGTCTCCAGGCCCTGACCATCTGCGTTGGGTGCTGGCCGACGAGAGCACCCTGGTCGGCCTCGACATGAGCCTGCAAGCGGCGCGGGCGACGAATCCGGCGGCCGCCCGATGCAGCACCCCCGTTGCCCTGGACGCCTGCCACCTGCACAGCCACCTGTTCGACGCCTGGCGGGTTGACGAACGTCGCGTGGACTACGTGCACGACTGGCAGGAGGCTCGCCGACGGGCGGGGGCGAGGAACGGGCTGGCCGTGCGGATTGCCGCACCACAGCTGTCCCGGATCATCGACGTGGCCCGCGATGGACACCTGTTGCCGCCGAAGGCGACATCGATCGGACCGAAGCCGCGCGTGGGCATGCTGATGTTGCCAGCGCCCCAGGGTGGAATCGGTGGGTCAATCGGTTGAGCCCGGCTGCAGCAACTCCGCACGTTCCAGGGCGTCGGTTTCTCCTTGCCCGTCGACGGCCGCGGCACGGTGGAACCACTCCAGCGCATCTGCAGTGCGCCCAGCGGCCTGCAGGCTGTCGGCGTAGGCGTAGCGCAGGCGGGGAACCCACCCATCACGCGACCGGGTGCGGATGTCAGCGCTCTCCAAGGTGACCACCGCAGCAGCAATCTCGCCGCGGTCACGCCGCGCCCCGGCGGCAACGATGGCCAACTCGGCCCTGCCCGCGGGGTCCAGCCGCCTGGCCGCCTGGTCGCGCGCCAGCGCCAAGGCACGGTCCGGCCGCCCCAGAGCGCGCTCGCAGTCTGCCAACACCGGCAAATGGTCCGGGCGCCCGGTCATCCGACGGACCGTCTTGAGCTCACGCAGCGCCTCGGACCAGCGGCCGGTCAGATAGGCGAGCTCGCCATACGCCTCGCGTACCGCTGCCACCCTGGCCGCCCGTGCCCTCGCCGCCCGCGCATGCCCGAAAGCGGTCTCAGGATCTTCGTCGACCAGCCGACCGGCCATCACTAGGTGCCGAGCAACGCGGATCCCAAGCCGCTCTGGTAGTGCCCGCAACTGGTCGGCGACATCGCGGCCGAGCTCCTTGCCTGTAACCGAGTCGGGCAGCTCGGGGCCGTCGTAGTCCTCTTGGGACATCCCTCGGCGCTCGGCCGACGAAGGTGCCCGACGGCCTTGTGGCCTCTTTTCCGAACCGCGCGGGGGCTGTCGGCGCTGGCCGTCACGATCACGTCCTGTGCTCACTGCGCGGCCTCCTGCTCATGGGTGTCCCGACATGCAACAAGGCCACCGAGCGTATCGGTGGCCTTGTCGAAAGATTGTCCGGCGACGTCCTACTCTCCCACGCAGTCTCCCACGCAGTACCATCGGCGCTGAAAGGCTTAACTTCCGGGTTCGGGATGGGACCGGGTGTTTCCCTCTCGCTATGGTCGCCGAAACTCTATGGAGATATCAATCGGTGCCCGACCGTATCTCGGGAACCGCACAGTGGACGCGTAGCAACTTTTGTAAGACAAGCCCTCGGCCTATTAGTACCGGTCGGCTCCGAGCATTACTGCCTTCTACCTCCGGCCTATCAACCCAGTCATCTACTGGGGGCCTTACCAGGTTACCCTGTGGGAGACCTCATCTTGAGACATGCTTCCCGCTTAGATGCCTTCAGCGGTTATCACTTC
>JACCYS010000100.1 GCA_013696365.1 Nocardioidaceae bacterium | reverse complement strand
TCGCCCGTGACCGCCTGGACGAACCGCTGGATGGCGCGTACAACGTCTGCTACGTCAACGCGTTTCAGACCCAGCCGAATGAGAAGCGGTTCTGGCGGGGCGACCCGGACCGGTGGCGGCTGGTGCTCAAGCGCCAAGGCCGGGCGGTCATCGACGGGGCGTGGGGCGAATGGTTTCTCGACACCCGTTCGGCGGCCAAGCGACGCGCGCTCGCCGGCATCGTGGATCGATGGATGACCCGCTGTGCGCGGGACGGTTTCGACGGGTCGAGCTGGACAACCTCGACTCGTGGGACCGCAGCCGCCGGCTGATCACCCGCGCCGACAACCGCGCCTTCGCCAAGATCCTGACCCGGCGCGGACACGCCGCCGGCTTGGCGGTGGCGCAGAAGAACTGGGCCGAGCTGGCCACGGTTGGCCCCGAGCTCGGTTTCGACTTCGTCGTGGCCGAGGAGTGCGGTCGCTACCGCGAGTGTGGTGCGTACGCGGCGGCCTATGGCGACCGGGTGCTGGTGGCCGAATACCGCCGCAAAGACTTCCGCCGTGCCTGCACCCGGTGGGGTGATCGGCTGTCCATTGTGCTGCGGGACCGGGCCGTCTCCGTCGACGGCGTCAACCGGCGCTGCTGACCGCCTGTCACCGGGCCAGCCCTAGCCGCTCCATCAGCGCCATCGCGTCGAACGGCGCCCGCACCTTCACGTCATTGTCGAAATAGCAGAAGACGTCGAGCTCCTCCTGCTGCCAACCGCGGACCCGGTCTGCCCAGCGGTCCAGCGCCTCGTCGTCGTAGCCGCTGGCGTACAGCTCCTCGGCGCCGTGTAGGCGCACGTAGACGAAGTCGGAGGTCACGTCGGTGAGCTGCGGCCAGCGCCCGGCCGTGTCGGCAGCGACCAGCCCGATGTCGTGCGCGCGCAGCAGGTCGAGCGCCGCCGGGCTGGCCAGGCTGTCGTGGCGCACCTCCAGCGCGTGTCGCAGCGGCTGGTCGGTCACCTCGGCGGTGGTGAGGGCTCGGTCGTCAGGCACCTTGGCGTCGTGTCGCTCGGCGATGCTGGCCCCCTGACCAGCGGTACGCGGCAACAGCTCGAAGAAGGCGGCGAGCCGGTCGGCGTTGAAGTCCAGCGTCGGCGGCAGCTGCCACAACACCGGACCGAGCTTTGGCCCGAGAGCCAGCACGCCGGAGGCGAGGAAGTTGGCCAGCGCGGTCTCCACCCCGGCAAGCTTCTTCATGTGCGTGATGAAGCGACCGCCCTTGACCGCCAACACGAAGTCGTCGGGTGTCTGATCGCGCCAGCTGCGATAGCTGGTGGGGCGCTGCAGCGAGTAGAACGACCCGTTGACCTCGATCGAGCCGAGCCGCGCCGCGGCATAGGCAAGCTCGTCTCGTTGGCGCAGCCCGTCCGGGTAGAACACGCCCCGCCACGGCGGGTACGTCCAGCCGGAGATGCCTACCCGGATGTCGGCCATTGGCGCACGCTAACGCGCGGCGTCGGCATCGGTGTTGCCCGCCCGCATCGCCCCCGCTGCGCCACGTAAACGTGGCGGACAGACCCTTTACGTGCCGCGCATGCCTCGTGCAGGGCCGCTGGGCCACGTTTACGTGGCGCAGCGAACGGTGACCCGGAGGGGCTGGGAGAGGCGGGGCGGTCAGGAGGGCTGAATCGTGGCCAGCACCTCGTCGACCAGCTCCTCGACCGGCCGCATCACGTCCAGCACCAGCCCAGCCTCGTCGTCGGAGAGCGCCTCGAGGGTGTCCAGCTGGGACTCCAGCATCTCGGGTGGAAAGAAGTGCTCACGGCTTTGCATCCGACCAAGCAGTTCATGCTTGTCACCGGTGAGGTGGACGAAGCGGGTGTCGGGCGCCCCGCCGCGCAACACGTCGCGATAGCTGCGGCGCAACGCCGAGCAGGCCATCAGCGTCGAGTCCCCCGCGGCATGCCGCTCCCCCGCCCAGCCCGCCAGCTCCTTCAGCCAGAACAGCCGGTCCTCGTCGGTGAGCGGGTGCCCGGCGGCCATCTTGTCCCTGTTGGCCCTGGGGTGGAAGTCGTCACCCTCGGCGAAGGGCCAGCCGAGCCGGGCCTCGAGCTCGCGGGCGATCGTCGTCTTGCCCGTCCCGCTAACACCCATCACCACCAGGTGGACGGGAGCGGCAGTCTCCATCACGGTCCACGCAAGATCGCCATAGCGAGAACGTATCCAAAGGGTCACGGGGTGCAAACACGGCTCGCCCGGGTGGTGAGCAATGTCGGCGGCACCTCATAGCCTGTGACCGACAGCGACCCGGCAGCATGACTGGCAGGAGCGATCGGTGACCGCAGCGCCCGAGCGCGACCGGTCCGGCAGCGCGGACCTGCGCGACCGAGCCGAGCAACACCTGCGGGCGCTCGTCGGTGCTCCGGACGCCGTGCTGCGCGACGACCAGTGGACGGCTATCGAGGCGATCGCCGCCGGCCGTCGCCGCGCCCTGGTGGTGCAGCGCACCGGCTGGGGTAAGTCGGCGGTGTACTTCATCGCCACCGCTCTGCTGCGCGATGCCGGCAGCGGCCCCACCGTGATCGTGTCACCGCTGCTGGCGCTGATGCGTAACCAGATCGCTGCCGCGGAGCGTGCCGGCATCCGAGCCGTGACGATCAACTCGACGAACCCAGAGGCCTGGCGGGAGACCTACGCTGCAATCAGGCGTGGCGACGTCGATGTCTTGTTGGTCAGCCCGGAGCGCCTCAACAACCCCGACTTCCGCGACCAGGTGCTTCCCGACCTTGCTGTGTCAGCGGGCCTCGTGGTGATCGACGAGGCGCACTGCATCAGTGACTGGGGACACGACTTCCGACCCGACTATCGACGCATTCGGACGCTGCTGGCCGAGCTGCCCGACGCCATCCCGGTGCTCGCCACCACCGCAACCGCCAACGCCCGGGTCAGTGCCGACGTTGCCGAGCAGCTGTCCGTGCGTGGCGACCGCACGCTTGACGACGTCCTGGTGCTGCGCGGCAGCCTCGACCGGTCGTCCCTGCACCTTGGCGTCGTCACCCTGCCGTCGCACGCCGCCCGGCTGACCTGGCTCGCCGAGCACCTCGGCGGACTCGCGGGGTCGGGCATCATCTACTGCCTCACCGTTGCTGCCACCCACGACGTGGCCGAGCACCTGCGCGAGCACGGCCACGACGTCCGCGCCTACTCAGGCCAGACCGAGCAGGCCGAGCGGCTGGCCGCCGAGGACGACCTGCTCAACAACCGGGTCAAGGCGCTGGTAGCCACGTCGGCGTTGGGCATGGGGTTCGACAAGCCCGACCTCGGCTTCGTCGTGCACCTCGGCGCGCCACCCAGCCCGATCGCCTACTACCAGCAGGTCGGCCGGGCCGGGCGTGGTGTCGCTGCCGCGACCGTCGTGCTGTTGCCGGGACGTGAGGACCGCGACGTGTGGGCCTACTTCGGCTCTCTGGCCTTCCCGCCGGAGCACGACGTGCGGCAGGCGCTGGGCGCGCTGGCCGACCATGAGGTGGCCGTCGGGGGGCCGATGTCGACTGCCGAGCTCGAGACCCGTGTCGAGCTGCGACGCAACCGACTGGAGGCGATGCTCAAGGTGCTTGACGTCGATGGCGCGGTGCGGCGGGTACGCGGCGGATGGCGCGTCACCGGCGCCGAGTGGGTCTATGACCAGCAGCGCTACGAGCGTGTCGCGGCCACCCGCGCGGCTGAGGCCGACGCGATGGTGGCCTACGCGTCGACTGACGGGTGCCGGCTGACATTCCTGCGACGTGTCCTCGACGACCCCCAACTCGACGGTCGGTCTGACCTCGACGCGCGGTGCGGACGCTGTGACCGCTGCGGCGGCCTTCGGCTGAGCGACCAGATCGACGAAGCCGAGCTTGCCGCCGCGCGCCAGCGGCTCCTGCAGCCAGGGGTGGGCGTCGACCCGCGGCGCATGTGGCCGACGGCGATGACTGCGCTCGACGTCGACCTCCGGGGGCGCATTCCACCCGGCGAGCAGGCAGCAAGCGGTCGGGCGGTGGGTCGGCTGACCGACCTGGGCTGGGGGGCGGCGTTGCGCGCGCTGTTCGTCACCGGCGCCGACGACCAGGAGGTGCCGGTTCCGCTGCGGCACGCGTTAGCGGCGGTGCTGGCCGCCTGGCAGCATGTCGAGCAGCCGCGAGGCTTGGTGGCGGTGGCGTCGATGAGCCGGCCAACGCTGACCGGCCACCTGGCGCATGGTGTCGCTCGCATCACCGGCCTGCCGCTGTTGACTCGATTCGAGCTGACGGCGGATGCGGCACCGACCGGCCGCGGCTCCATGAACTCTGCGCAGCGGCTGGCGGCGGTGTCCAGTCGCTACCGGCTGGCCGACCCCGACGCCGTGTACGGGGTGCCGGTGCTGCTCGTGGACGACCGGATCGTCACGGGCTGGACCATGACGATATGTTCGAGAGTTCTACGGCGGGCCGGGGCTGTTGCCGTACATCCGCTGGCGCTGGCAACCGACAGCTAGGCCAGCGCCACTATTCGGCAACCTCGATGCCGACGATCTCCACGATCGCACCGGACTCGTCCGGGGCAAGGAATGCCGTCACGGTCACTGTCGGCTGAGCGTCAGTGCCTTGTATGGAGGCGAGCTCCACCGCGACCCGGCGGGCCCGTCCGTCTTGGTCCAAGTCGACCGACAGCGGCAGGTCTGCCAGGTTGGGCAGCAGGTGCTCCACGCCGTCCTCATCGACGAGACACCACGTGTCGTCGCCTGCCTCGCACTGCGCGAGCAGGCCAGTCAGTGACTCGGGCTCCGTCGGCTCGGGCTCAGGGCTCGGTTCCGTCGGCTCGGGCTCAGGGCTCGGTTC
>JACCYS010000079.1 GCA_013696365.1 Nocardioidaceae bacterium | reverse complement strand
GCGACAAGCCGGTGGCTGTGGGTGCAGTCGACCCGGGAACGGTGCGCTTGGCGGCCGCGGTCGCTGCGGTCGCCACCGTCGTCGTGTCGTTCGGTCTCGGCTGGCGGGCCGGAGTGACCCATAGCGTGGCGGTTGCGGTCGGCTGGGCATACAACGCCGGGCTCAAGGCAACGGTCTGGTCGTGGGCGCCGTATGCGCTGTTCTTCGGTCTGCTGCCGGTGGTGGTCCTGCTGGCGCTGCCCGGGCACCCGTGGCCGCCGGCATGGATGGTCGCAGCGGGTGGTCTGCTTGGCGTCGGTGCACACCTGGTCAACGTACTGCCGGACCTCGAAGACGACCGGTCAACCGGCGTCCGGGGTCTCCCGCATCTGCTCGGTCGGACTCGGGCAGGGGTGCTGGCCCCGGCGGTACTGGTCCTCGCCTCGGCTCTGGTGGTGGTGGGTCCGCGTGGCACGGTCGGTGTCGGCGGTTGGCTGGCGCTCGTGGTGGTTGGGGTGCTTGCCGCCGCGGGGGCATTGGCAGCCGCTGCCGGGCGGCGCCAGTTGCCGTTGCTCGCCACCGCTGCGGTGGCGATCGTCGACGTTGCGCTGCTGGTGGCCTCGGGTGAGACCCTGTCCGGATGATTGTGGCGTTCAGCATCAGCCCCAGCGGGGGCGACGAGTCCGGCGGAGTGAGCGAGGCGGTGGCCGACGCGGTACGGGTGGTCCGTGCAAGCGGCCTGCCGAGCGAGACCAACTCCATGTTCACCAACATCGAGGGCGAGTGGGACGAGGTTATGGCCGTCGTCAAGCAGGCGGTCGACGCCGTCGCTGCGCAGGCCCCCCGGGTCGGTCTGGTACTGAAGGCCGACATCCGGCCCGGCCACACCGGCCAGCTGGCCAGCAAGGTGGCCGCGGTCGAACAGCACCTGGCTGACTGAACCACCGCCCAACTGCCCCAGCACCCGCCGGGGTCAGCCGGTTCGTCGGCGGCTGAAACGGCGGTGCCGGATCGGGGTCCGGTTCGGATCGATCCGCGCAGGCGGGACCAGCTCGGGAACGTGGTCCGGCGCCCAGACCACCTCCCATCCGTTGGCATGCACGAGGTGGTGGTGCCGTCCGCAGAGCAGCACACCACCGTGATCGCCGTTCACGTCGGTTTGACCACCGGCGGCCCACGGGGTGGGATGGTGGGCTTCGCACCAGGCTGGGGGCCGGTCACACCCGTCGGCGATGCAGCCGACTTGGGTGGTGCCCATCACTGCACGTTGCTGACGGTTGTGGAAGCGGCGAGCACGACCAGCATCGAGAACAACGGAGTCGCCTCCGAGCACCTGCGGCACCAGATCGGCATTGCAGGCCAGTCGACGGGCTTGACCCGCTGAGATCATGGTGCCGGTGGACAGGGTCGCAGCGCCGACACCCGTGACCAGAGCCGACAACGACATGGTGACGGTCACCGTCGGGGTCGACCTACCGGCCTGGGGCAGTTGTTCTACAGGAAGGTGCTCGATGACCTCGCAAAACGCCAAGCCCAGCCGCTGCGCATAAGGCAAGCGTTCGTTGTCCAGGTCCGGGTCCACCGACTGCTCTCCCATAGTCCGGTCCGGCGATGGACGTCGCGGGGCGAGCATCGCCTGCAGCGCCGCCTGCAACATGTCGGCCTGCGCCGCCGGAATCACAAACCTGCCTCGGGTGGACCCGTCATCTTGAGGGCGCAGGTGCAAGACCGTGGTGGCTCGAGCGGCGGCCTCCTCGGCCGCCAACAGCCGCCCCTCAGCAGCATCCGCACCCTCAGGGTCGACCGCCTCCCACACCCGTCGACCGAGGACTCGCAGCTCCTCAGGCCCGAAGGTGGCGGCTAGATCGACAAGATGAGCCTCACAGGCCCGACGTTGGTTGTCCGTGACGTCCCTTGGCAGTCGGCCCATCGCTACCACGATCACCGCGGCCTGCTCGGTGTTGACCTCACCGGCCGACAGGGCGGCCCGGGTAACCGGGCATCGCTGGTTCAGTGCCGTGCCCAACCGGACCTCTGCAGCAGCGGCCCGCCGCGACACCCGCTGCGACGCCCGCAACCAGCCGGTGGTCGACGTTGCCGCGAACGCCTCACCGGGGTCGCGGGTGTCGGCAGCAGTGGCCAGTCGCAGACACACCTCGTCCAGACGCGAACGTACGGACCACGCCTGGTCGACCAGGCCGGCCAGCTCGGCGTCGGACAGCGACCAGCAACCCGCGTCGGCGACCTCGTCGAGGGCCGCCTCCACCGACGTCAATGCCACCGCGAGCGGCTGGCGCCACGATGGTGGCAGCGCCCCGTCGCCACTGCTGGCGACGCTGCCACTGCGCTCGTGCACGGTTGCTGTCATACCCAAAGAGTAGGCCCGAGCACCGACATTTGGCCGAACAAGTGTTCGAATGTGGACAAGCCTCAAACCTCTCGAGTCGTCCACAGGCGGTGCGCCACGCTGTCGGGACGACAGGCTCAGGCGGCCGCCACCGCCTCGCCGACCTCGTCATCGCCGCCGACCAGCTCAAGCACTTTGCCGCTGGTGTCCGGAGCCTCCAGCACGGCTAGCAGCACTGCCGCCACGTCGTCCCGCGGAATGTCGCCGCGCTCAACACTGTCGG
>JACCYS010000075.1 GCA_013696365.1 Nocardioidaceae bacterium | reverse complement strand
GGCACACGGTGTTCTAACACCGTCTGCCGGTGACAACTCGTGGGGAGCGGCGGGCGGTGCGGAGGTGGAGGTGCTGCTCGATGGCCGGCGCTCGACGCTGCGGGTGCCGCTCAATGGCGCGCCGGTGTTGGAGGCGGCTCTCGCGGTCCGCGCGGACGCCCCGTACTCATGTCGCGGCGGCGTTTGTGGCACCTGCCGGGCCCGGCTGATCGAGGGCACGGTAAGGATGGATCACAGTTACGCGCTGGAGCCCGGCGAGATCGCCGACGGCTATGTGCTGACGTGCCAATCCCACCCTACGAGCGACCGCGTGGTGCTGGACTTCGACGTCTGAGTACGCTGCCGCCCGTGGAATGGTGGGGCTGGTTGATCCTCGTGCTCGTCGTGCTGCTCGTGCTGTCCGCTGCCGTCCTCGCTGTACAGGCTCGTCGCCGACGGGGTGGGGCGGTCGTGTCCGGCAGGCGCCGGCGATGACGGTGCTGATGCGGGTCACTGAGGTGTCTGGGCGCCCGGTGGTGACCGTGCGCGGCGACGACGTCGCCCAGGTGCGCGATGTGGTCTACGGCGGCGGCAACGGCGAGGTCGCAGGCTTCACCCTCGCGGGCCGCGGGCTGTTGGCCGGTCCGCTGAAGCATGGCCTGCCCTGGGGGGGCGTACGGGCCCTGGGGCGCGACGCGGTGATCATCGACGACGAGTCGGTGTTCCAGCCGCGCGACGAGGTGATCGCGCGCGCCCAGGCCAAGGGCGGTGACGTGTTCGGCTCACAGGTGCTGACCGATGACGGTGTCGAGCTGGGCGAGGTGGTCGACGTGGTGCTCGACGTCGACGAGTACGCCGATGTGGTCGGCTACGAGATCGACCCGACCGAGGCGTTGAGCAAGGACAACAAGCGAGTGCTGATCCCCCTGCCGGACACGCTTGCGGTCTCTGGTGAGCGGCTGATCGTGCCGGCCGCGGCGGTCGACTTCGTCACCGACGACCTAGCGGGCTTCGGGGCCGCGGTCGAAGCGTTCCGGGACCGGTTGCGCGAGTCGGGCTCGCAGGCATGAGGTTCTCCGAGGGCAGAGGTCATCCCGTCGTCGGCACCGAGACCGCGGACACCGTGGGCAAGGTGCAGCGTTTCGTGGTTGACGCCTCGCAGGCACGGGTCGTCGCCCTAGTGCTGAAGAAGACCCCCGACAAGGCGGACGTCCTGCGCTGGGCCGATGTCATCACCTTCGGGCCGGACGCGGTGACGGTGCCGTCGGCCGGTCTGCTGGTCGAGCCCGACGGCGAGCTGGCGCGCCTTACGAACAAGAAGCGCAGCCTGCTCGGGCAGCGGGTGCTCACCGACGCCGGGGACGACATCGGCGAGGTGGACGACGTCGATTTCGACCCCGCCGACGGCTCGATCCGGCACCTGCTCACCAGCGGCGGAGAGGTCGACGCGGCACGCTTGCTCGGGCTCGGTTCGTACGCGTTGATGGTGCGTCACTCCTGATCCCCGTAGGCGCAGGCGTGTAGCGTCGCGCAGGTGCGGGCGTACCTCGATCTGGTCCAGCGGGTCCTCGACGAGGGCGTGCGTAAGTCCGACCGCACCGGCACCGGAACGCTCAGTGTCTTCGGCCACCAGATGCGCTTCGACCTGCGGGCTGGCTTTCCGCTGGTGACCACCAAGAAGGTGCACATCCGCTCGGTGGTCGGCGAGCTGCTGTGGTTCCTGCGCGGTGACACCAACGTGGCGTGGCTGCGCGAACGCGGGATCACGATCTGGGACGAGTGGGCCGACGCGTCCGGCGACCTCGGCCCGGTGTACGGCCGGCAGTGGCGGGCCTGGCCGACGCTGGGTGCTGCTCACGTCGACCAGCTCGGTGCCGTTGTTGAGGCGATCCGCAGCGACCCTTACTCGCGCCGGCATGTGGTGTCGGCGTGGAACGTTGCCGACCTGCCGGCGATGGCGCTGGCGCCCTGCCATGCGCTGTTCCAGTTCTATGTGACGCCATCGGAGTCGGGGCATAGCCGGCTGTCGTGCCAGCTGTATCAGCGCTCGGCCGACGTGTTCCTCGGCGTGCCGTTCAACATCGCCTCGTACGCGCTGCTGACTCACCTGGTCGCGCAGGTGTGTGATCTGGAGGTCGGTGACTTCGTGCACACCTTCGGAGACGCGCACCTTTACCTCAATCATCTCGACCAGGCCCGGCTGCAGCTGGCCCGCGAGCCGCGGGCGCTGCCCGAGCTGTGGCTCGACCCGTCGGTGCGAGCACTGGACGCCTTCGACCTCGACCACGTCAAGATCTCTGGCTACGACCCGCATCCGGGCATCAAGGCGCCGATCGCGGTCTGAGCGCATGCCTGTCAGTCTCGTCGCGGCAGTGGCCGCCAACGGTGTCATCGGCCGCGACGGCGACCTGCCGTGGCCGCGGACTGGCGACCTCGCGCACTTCAAGGCGCTGACAATCGGTCACGTGCTGGTGATGGGGCGTCGCACGTTCGACTCGATCGGCCGGCCGCTGCCCGGGCGCACCAGCGTGGTCGTCACCCGCCAGGCCGACTGGGCGGCGCCGGGCGGGGTGGTGATCTGCCACGACGTGGTGGTCGCGCTGGAGGTCGCCGCGGTGATCGACCCGCAGGTGTTCGTGATCGGCGGAGCCGAGGTCTATCGCGCTGCGCTGCCGTTGGCTGACCGGCTGGTGATCACCCACCTGCCGCTGGAGCCCGAAGGCGACACCTGGTTCCCGGCGCCGGATTGGTCGGCGTGGCTTGAGGTGGGTCGCGAGCCGTACGACGGCTTCGACGTCGCCACTTACGAGCGCGCCTGATCCGCCACGCTCCTGATCGCCCGCCACGCCCCTGGTCGCCCGCCACGTAAACGTGGCGCGCTTCACCGAGACAGGGGCACGGAGTGGTGGGGGAGCCGAACGGCCGCGAGCGGTAGCGTGGGGCCATGACGTCCACCGACCACGCCGAGGCGGTGGACGCCTTCGGGCGGATGCTGACGGCGATGGTCACCCCGTTCGACGGCGACGGCGCCCTCGACCTGGATGCCGCGATCAGGGTAGCGACCCACCTGGTGGACGGTGGCTGCGACGGACTGGTGCTCAGCGGTACAACCGGGGAGAGCCCGACGACCAGCGACGAGGAGAAGCGGCAGCTGATCGAAGCCGTGGTCGCGGCGGTCGGCGACCGGGCCCGCATCGTGGCCGGGGTGGGCACCAACGACACCGGACACACCGTCGAGCTCGCCGAGCAAGCAGTCACGGCGGGAGCCCACGGGCTGTTGGTCGTCACTCCCTACTATTCCAAACCGCCGCCGGCCAGCCTGCTGGCGCATTTCTGCGCTGTCGCCGACGCCACCGAGCTGCCGGTGATGCTCTACGACATCCCTGGCCGCACCGGCACCCGCATCGGGACCGAGGTGCTCAACGAGCTCGCGCAGCACTCTCGGATCCTGGCGGTCAAGGATGCTACCGGCGATCTCAGCTCCGGCTCGTGGGTGATGCGCGAAAGCAGCCTGGCGTACTACTCCGGCGACGACGCGCTCAACCTTGCCTGGCTCGCGCACGGCGCCGTGGGGCTGGTGTCGGTCGTCGGCCACGTCGCCGCCGGCCCGTACGCCGACATGGTCGCCGCCGCCGTCAAGGGGGACCTCACCACCGCCCGTGAGATCCACGACCGGCTGCTGCCTGCCGTGCGCGGCGTGATGACCCGCACCCAGGGCGCCATCGCCGTGAAGGCTGCGCTGCAGCTTGTCGGCGTGCTCGCGCACCGCGCCCTTCGCTTGCCGCTGCTGGCGGCCACCGACGACGAGGTCGCCGCACTACGTGCCGACCTGGACGTCGCGGGCTTGTTGCCGGACTGACACCACCGCCCGCGTCGACCGACGCTCGCGCCGCCATACGTGAGGACCCCGCACCCATGAGCCACCCGCACCCCGAGCTCGGCGCGCCGCCGCAGCTGCCCAAGCGTGGCCTGCGGGTCACCCCGCTCGGTGGGCTCGGCGAGATCGGTCGCAACATGACCGTCTTCGAGCACCAGGGCAAGCTGCTGATCGTCGACTGCGGGGTGCTGTTCCCCGAGGAGAACCATCCCGGGGTGGACCTGATCCTGCCCGACTTCTCCGCCATCCGGGACCGGCTCGACGACATCGTCGCGGTGGTGCTGACGCACGGTCACGAGGACCACATCGGCGGCCTGCCGTACCTGCTGCGCGAGCGCGGCGACATCCCGCTGGTCGGCTCCAAGTTGACGCTCGCGCTGCTCGACGCCAAGCTGCGCGAACACCGGCTCAAAGAGACCGTGCGGCACGTCGTCACCGAGGGCGATGTGCTCAGCATGGAGCCGTTCGACCTCGAGTTTGTGGCCGTCAACCACTCCATTCCAGACGCGCTGGCCGTGGCGATCGGCACCCAGGCCGGCATCGTGCTGCACACCGGTGACTTCAAGATGGATCAGTTGCCGCTGGACCGGCGAATCACCGATCTGCGGGCCTTCGCCCGGCTGGGCGAGCAGGGCGTCGACTTGTTTCTGGTGGACTCCACCAATGCCGAGGTGCCCGGCTTCACCACCTCGGAGCGCGAGATCACCCCGGTGCTGGACCGGGTGTTCGCCAACTCGCAGCAGCGGATCATCGTGGCCTGCTTCGCCTCGCACATCCATCGGGTGCAGCAGGTGATGGATGCGGCGGTCCGGCACGGGCGCAAGGTGGCCTACGTCGGGCGGTCAATGATCCGGAACATGGGCGTGGCGCGCGACCTGGGCTATCTGAAGGTGCCGCCGGGGGTGCTTGTCGACGGGCGTGACCTGGCCGACCACCGGCCGGAAAAGTTGGTGTTGATCTCCACCGGCTCGCAGGGTGAGCCGATGTCTGCGCTGGCCCGCATTGCTGGCCGTACGCACGACAAGGTGCACATCCAGCCCGGCGACACCGTCGTGTTGGCCTCGTCGCTGATCCCGGGCAACGAGAACGCCGTGTTCCGCATCATCAACGGCCTCACCCGCTGGGGTGCCGACGTCGTGCACAGCGGCAACGCACTGGTGCACGTCTCCGGCCATGCCAGTGCCGGTGAGCTGCTCTACTGCTACAACATCGTCCGACCGGGCAACGTGCTGCCGGTGCACGGGGAGATGCGGCACCTCAAAGCCAACGCTGACCTGGCGATTCGTACGGGCGTGCCTGCCGACCGGGTGTTGCGAGCCGAGGATGGCTTCGTCGTCGACCTGGTCGACAAGGTGGCGTCCGTGGTGGGCAAGGTCGACTGTGGCTACGTGTTCGTGGACGGGTCTTCGGTCGGAGACATCGGCGAGCCCGAGCTCAAGGACCGGCTGGTGCTCGGCGAGGAGGGCTTCATCTCGGTGATCGCGGTCATTGACTCGGTCTCGGGCAAGGTGGTCAACGGTCCGCAGGTGCAGGCGCGCGGCTTCGCCGAGGACGACGCGGTCTTCGACGACCTCAAACGGTTGCTGGTCGACGCGCTCGACGCAGCCGCCCGTGATGGTGTCGATGACACCCAGCAGTTGCAGCAGCTCATCCGGCGTACGACGGGGCGCTGGGTGTCCAACAAACATCGCCGTCGCCCGATGATCGTCCCGGTCGTGCTCGAGACCTGACTGCACCATGCCGATAACCCTCTCGGATGATCGGGGAGAGGGGATGGGGCAGAGGGGGGCCAGGGCGGCGTGTCGGCGTGTGACGCGTGTGACTGGTGGGACAAAGACGTAGCCTGCCAGCGTGGCGACTCGTCTGTCTTCCCCACCGCGGTCGCGCAGCTCGACGAAGGCCAAGGCCGCTTCGAAGAGCGGCAGATCGCGGTCGTCCACGTCGCGCTCGACGTCTAAAGGCTCGACGCGCGCTCAAACACGCCCGCAGTCGCGTCCAAAGCAGGGCCCGAGCCCGGTGGCCCGAGTCGTACGCGCCATCGGTTCGCTGATCCGGATGATCTGGCTGAGCCTGGCTCACCTGCTCGGTGCCCTCGCCCGGAGCATCGGGCACACCGCCCGTGACCTTGCTCCCGAGCAGCGGCGCGACGGCATCGGGCTTGGCCTCATCGCGCTGGCGGTGGTCTCGGCGGCCGCCGTGTGGTGGCGGTTGCCGGGAGGTATCGGCGAGGTCGTGCGCACCGTCGTAACCGGCAGTGTCGGTCTGCCCGGCTGGGCGCTGCCGCTGGTGCTGCTCGCCGTCGCCTGGCGCACGCTTCGCCACCCCGAGATCAATGGGCCCACCGGCCGGCTGGTCATCGGCTGGACGGCGCTGACTTTGGGCGTGCTCGGGTTGGTGCACATCGCCAACGGGCTGCCCCGGCCAGCGCAGGGCGCCGCCATGCAGGACGCCGGCGGGGCGGTCGGCTTCGTGGTGTCGGCTCTGCTGGTGGATCTCTTCCGCACGATCCTGATCGCGATCCCGCTGCTGGTGCTGCTCGCCCTGTTCGGGGTGCTGGTCATCACCGCGACGCCGGTGCACACCATTGCCGACCGGCTGCGGGGGCTTCGCGACCTTGTCTGGCGAGGACCAGCAGAGGGTCGCCGCGACTCCGCTGGACGCGCCGGTGGCGCCGTCGAGCACTCCGGGGACGAGCCGTACGACAGCCCGCTGGTGGATGAGCAGGCGAGCAAGCGCCGCGGGCGATCTGTTGGCGCGAGCCTCGACGAACCCCATGGCTCCACCGCGGCGCCCGCGGGTGACAGCCCGGGCGGCTTCGAAGGTGCCGCCGACACCGTGCCCGAGCCGCCGCCGCACACCCCCTTGCCCACCCGCGCCGAGCAGCTGTCGCTGTCCGGCGACGTGGTCTATACGCTGCCCGACTCTGAGCTGCTCAAACCCGGGTCGCCGCATCTGTCGCGGTCTCCTGCCTCCGATGCCGTGGTGGGCAGGCTGACCGAGGTGCTGGAGCAGTTCGACATCGACGCCCAGGTCACCGGCTACACCCGCGGCCCCACGGTGACCCGCTATGAGGTGGAGCTCGGACCCGCGGTCAAGGTCGAGAAGGTCACCGCACTGTCGCGCAACATCTCCTACGCCGTGGCCAGCGCCGAGGTGCGCATCCTGTCGCCGATCCCAGGCAAGTCGGCGATCGGAATCGAGATCCCGAACACCGACAAGGAGATGGTCTCGCTCGGCGACGTGCTCCGGTCACGCGGCGCCCGTAGTGACCACCACCCGATGCTGGTCGGGTTGGGCAAGGACGTCGAGGGCAACACCGTGGTGGCCAACATGGCCAAGATGCCGCACCTGTTGGTTGCCGGCGCGACTGGCTCGGGCAAGTCCAGCTTTATCAACGCGATGATCTCGTCGATCCTGATGCGCTCCACACCCGATGAGGTGCGGATGGTGATGGTCGACCCCAAGCGGGTCGAGCTCACCGCGTACGAGGGGGTGCCGCACCTGATCACGCCGATCATCACCAGCCCGAAGAAGGCCGCCGAAGCGCTGGCCTGGGTCGTGCGGGAGATGGATCTGCGCTACGAAGACCTCGCCGAGTACGGCTTCCGCCACGTCGACGACTTCAACAAGGCGGTACGCGCCGGGGCTGTCGAGGCGCCCGCAGGCAGCGAGCGGGTGCTCGCGCCTTACCCGTACCTGTTGGTGGTCGTCGATGAGCTCGCCGACCTGATGATGGTGGCCCCCCGCGACGTCGAGGACGCGGTGGTACGCATCACCCAACTCGCTCGTGCGGCTGGTATCCATCTGGTGTTGGCCACCCAGCGCCCGAGCGTCGACGTCGTCACCGGTCTGATCAAGGCCAACGTGCCCAGTCGGCTGGCGTTCGCCACTTCGTCGCTAGCCGACAGCCGGGTCATCCTCGACCAAACCGGTGCCGAGAAGCTGGTGGGCCAAGGCGACGGCCTGTTCCTGCCGATGGGTGTCAACAAGTCGGTGCGGCTGCAGGGGGCCTGGGTCACCGAGGCCGAGATCCGTGGGGTGGTCGCGCATTGCAAGCAGCAGCTGACCCCGACCTATCGCGACGATGTGGCCGCCGCTCAGCAGACCAATCGGGATCTCGACGATGACATCGGCGACGACCTCGATCTGGTGTTGCAGGCCGTCCAGCTCGTGGTGAATACCCAGTTCGGCTCGACATCGATGTTGCAACGCAAGCTGCGGGTCGGGTTTGCGAAAGCGGGCCGCCTGATGGACATTCTTGAGAGCCGCAGCGTGGTGGGGCCCAGCGAGGGCTCCAAGGCACGAGATGTGCTCGTCAAGCCCGACGACCTTGATGAGCTGCTGGCTACGCTGCAGGGGGAAGCATGACTATGACTTTGGACCGTACATCTCAAGCGGGCCCGACCGGCGACCCGCCGGGCGTGCCGGGCGAGACAGCCGAGCCGGTGCTGCTGCACCGGCGACGTGGCGCGCTGCTGCTGGTCGGTGTGACCGCAGCGGCAGTTGCAGCGGCATACCTATGGCGGGCCGTCACAGCGGGCGGCGGGACTGTGGCCTACCTCGTCGTGGCTGCGCTGCTGCCGGTCGCGCTGCTTCATCTGGCGGCCTGGTGGGACGCGCGCATCCCGCTGCTGATGGCCGACGAGACCGGGCTGCGGCTGCGCCAAGGGCGGCGCTGGGTGGGCCTTCGTTGGCTAGAGGTGCACACCGTACGGCTCGCTCCCGCTCGCTTCCCCCGCCGGGACGCCAACCTCCAGGTGACTGGGGCAACTGGCGCTGACCGGTCGCTGCCGCTGGCAATGGTCGACCAGACGGACGTGCGTGGCCTGCCGGACGCCTTACGTGGCCTGGCACCCAGCAGAGTCGACATCGAGGTGCGCGACACCTCAGCGATCCAGTCCCGAGCGGCCGCACCTGAAGCCACCGCCTTGGAGCCTGTCGCCCCCGAGCCTGTCGCCCCCGAGCCCACCGCCCCCGAGCCCGCCGGCAGCACGGAGACCGTCGGGGCGCCGGTTAAGGACGGCCATCTCGCCCAGCCGTCGATCGCCCCGCTGGTTGTGGGCAGCGACCAGGCAGACCCCGACCAGACCCAGGTGCTGGTCACACCACCTCGTGGTGCCCATCCAGCGGCCGTCCCAGAGCGTCGCCGACGGTGGTGGGGCGCGCGACCCTCGGACGGGTCGATATCGGCGAAGGCAGGGTCGGCCCCAGCACCGACCGATGACGAGATGCAAGAGCTGCTGTCACCGCAGTCGCTACGAGACGACTCGCCGCGGGCCGCCCGAGCGGACGTGACGATGCACGGCTCGTCTGGGGCAACGTCGAGCCAGTCTGTCGTGGCTGGCAGCTCGCCTGCTGCGCCTGTCGAGCTGGAGGAGGCCGGCGTCGCTGCGGCGACTGAGCAACCCAGCGTCTGGAGGACTGACGACCACGTCACGTCCGAGCCGGTGGCCGACCCGGTCATCGGCCCGCAGGTCGCCGCGGCCCGGCGCAGCCTGCGACTTTCCGTCGATGAGCTTGGTGAGCGCACGCGTGTCCGGCCGCACGTGATTGAGGCCATCGAGGTCGACGACTTCTCCGCGTGCGGGGGCGACGTGTACGCGCGAGGGCACCTGCGGGTGTTGGCCCGCGTGCTCGGCATCGACGCCGATGGGCTGCTCGAGACCTACGACGAGCTATACGCAGCCGCCCCCGTGACGGCACGCAGCGTGCTTGAGGCAGACATTGCCCACTCGGGTCGTATCCCAACCAACAGCGGCGGGCCGCGCTGGTCGGTGCTGGTCGCCGCCATCCTGGTGCTCGCCCTCGTGTGGATAGCCGCCCAACTGCTTGTGCCGGGGGCCGATGTGGACACCGGTGACGCAACACGCAGCGACGCCGCAGGGTCTCAGCAAGCTGACCCGTCGGGTGCCGCGGCGAAGGATCCGGCGGGCAAGGCAGCGGAGCGGTTCGCAACGATGGGCCGTGACGCACAGTCAGCTCGACTGCGGCTCGCCGCCGTGCCGGATGCGCCAACGAGTACGCCGGTGACCGTCACCGCGCAGGACGGGACTGTGCTCTTCCAGGGGATAATTGCCCCCGGCAGCTTCGAGCGCATCCCAATCGAGGGCCGGACCACCATCGAGGCTGTTGATGGTGGGCTGATCTTGGTGCAGGTTGACGGCACCCGGATCGGCCCGCTCGGGGCGGTGGGGGAGCCGGTACGTCGCGTCGTCGGCGGCTGAGCCGAGACCGTTTACCCTGGGCAGGCCCATGACTTCTCCTGCCTCTGCTGCTGCCGCCGCCGCCTCCGGGCCAGCCGACCCCGATAACGCCGGCGGTGCTGCGGTCGCGCTGGTGACGCTCGGCTGCGCCCGCAATGACGTCGACTCAGAAGAGCTCGCGGCCCGGTTAGAGCGAGGCGGCTACCGGCTGGTCGACGAACCTGCCGAGGCTGACGCGGTGGTGGTGAACACCTGCGGCTTCGTGGAGACGGCAAAGAAGGACTCGGTGGACACCCTGCTCGCAGCCGCGGAGCTGCCACCAGCTAGGGGTGGTAAAGAGCGCAAGGTGGTGGCGGTCGGCTGCATGGCCGAGCGGTACGGCCGCGAGCTCGCAACCGCGTTGCCCGAGGCGGACGCCGTCCTCGGCTTCGATGACTATCCCGACATAGCCGCCCGGGTCGGCTCGGTGTTGGCCGGCGACGAGCAACCCGCCGCGCACCGCCCAGCCGACCGGCGCCGATTGTTGCCGCTGACGCCGGTGCAGCGTGCTGACCATGCCAGCGTTGTCGTGCCGGGCCACACTGCAGGCGCGGCCGAGCCCGACCTGCCAGTCGGCATCGGCCCTGCCTCTGGCCCCCGAGCGGTGCGACGCCGGTTGGGCTCCGGCCCGATGGCGCCGATCAAGCTCGCCTCTGGTTGTGACCGGCGCTGCTCGTTCTGCGCGATCCCGGCGTTTCGTGGCGCCTTCGTCTCTCGACGGCCGAGCGAAGTCCTCGACGATGCCCGATGGCTTGGCCGGGAAGGGGTGCGAGAGCTGTTCTTGGTCAGCGAGAACACCACGTCCTACGGCAAGGATCTCGGTGACCTGCGGCTGTTGGAGACACTGCTGCCCGAGATAGCCGAGGTGGACGGCATCGACCGGGTGCGGGTGTCGTACCTGCAACCGGCCGAGATGCGCCCCGGTCTACTCGACGCGTTGACGTCGACGCCCGGCGTAGCGCCGTACTTTGACCTGTCGTTTCAGCATGCCAGTGGGCCGGTGCTGCGACGGATGCGCCGCTTCGGTGACAGTGACCGTTTCCTGGCGCTGCTCGAGGAGGTTCGACGGCGGGCTCCGCTGGCGGGGGTGCGCAGCAACGTCATCGTGGGCTTTCCCGGAGAGACCGAGGCCGACCTCGACGTCCTGTGCGACTTCTTGAGTGCCGCTCGGCTGGATGTGACGGGCGTCTTTGGTTACTCCGACGAGGACGGCACCGAGGCCGAGACGTTGGACGGTCACCTGGATGCAGACGAGGTGCGGGCACGTGCCGAGCACGTCAGTGCCCTCGTCGAGGAGCTGGTCACCCAGCGCGCCGAGGAACGAGTCGGTGAGCAGGTCAGCGTCCTGGTGGAGTCGGTCACCGCAGGCGTCGTCGAGGGCAGGGCCGCCCACCAGGGACCCGACGTCGACGGCAGCACCACACTGGACGTGGCGGGCCACCCGTTCAGCGACGGTGTGCAGCCGCAGGTGGGCGACCTGCTCGCGGCGGTGGTGGTGGCCAGCGAGGGGGCCGACCTCATCGCACAGGTGGCCGCGCCATGAGTGCCGGCCCACCCAGCAACTACAACATCGCGAACGCGCTGACTGTGCTTCGACTGCTGCTGGTGCCGATATTCGGCTGGCTGCTGCTGGCAGACGGCGGCGAGTCAGGACCGATGCGGTGGGCAGCGCTGGCGGTGTTCTGCCTCGCTGCCCTCACCGATCGCTACGACGGACACCTGGCCCGCAGGCACGGTTTGGTGACTGAGGTTGGCGCGCTTGCCGACCCGATTGCCGACAAGGCCCTGACGGGTGTGGCGCTGCTGGGGCTATCGATCTTGGGTGAGCTGCCGTGGTGGATGACCATCATCATCATCGTCCGCGAGTGGGGCATCACCG
>JACCYS010000068.1 GCA_013696365.1 Nocardioidaceae bacterium | reverse complement strand
GAGCCAGGTGGGGGCTGCTGGGTCCACCGGCTGGTTGTCGGGGCTGCTGACCGTCAAGCCGCAGCACGCGAACCGGGTGTGCCGGCTGGCAGCCGGTTTGGCGGCTGTGCCGGCGACCGCGGCGAAGCGCAGCTGATCTCGATGGTCCTCGGCGCCAACGGCGTCCCGCTGGACGTCGGACGGAGCGAGAGACTGTTCAGAGGCGAGCTGCGTGCGGCGCTGGTGGCCCGCGACCGCGGGTGCGCCTTTCCCGGCTGCACCCGGTCGTCCGACTGGTGCGAGGGTCACCACATCGTGCACTGGGCCGACGGGGGCTCCACCAGCTTGACCAACGCAGCCCTGCTGTGCGGGCATCACCACCGGGTTGTCCACCGCGGGCAGTGGCAGATACAGATGCACCCCCACGGCAGACCCGAGTTCATCCCACCAGCACACCTCGACCCCCAGCAGCGCCCCCGCAGCAACACCATCCATCTGCGACTCTGATCTGCGCATTTGAGTGCACCGCTGTCCACAGTTCAGATGGGTCAGAGCCGGGCACCCGGCCCGCTCGCGTAGTCGGCGTCCGTGGGCCGGGGACCCCGGTAGCCGGTCGCGACGCACCAATTCTTGACGCCGAGCCTGGCGCAGGGTTCCAATGACTCCTCGTTGCGGTCGTCACATGACGACAGGATGCGCGCGTGTAACCTGATCGACGTCTGACAGGGCCAATGTCGTCCCAAGCCAGCCGTTCCCTGTGCTCCGGCTTTCGAGCCATGACGACAAGAGGTGGTCCGTGCCTGCTCCGCAGGGCCTGTACGACGGCCAGCACGAACACGACGCCTGCGGGGTCGCCTTCGTGGCAACCCTGGACGGTGAGCCGTCGCACGACGTCGTCGCGAGGGCGCTAACCGCGCTGCGCAACCTCGATCACCGCGGCGCATCGGGTGCGGAGCCCGACTCCGGAGACGGCGCCGGAATCGTGTTGCAGGTGCCCGACGCTTTCCTGCGCGCGGTCTGTGACTTTGACTTGCCGGCCGCCGGCAGATACGCCGTCGGCACAGCGTTCCTGCCCGTCCAAGACGACGAGGCGGCCAAGGCTCGCGTGGCCATCGAGCAGATGGCCGGCGCCGAAGGTCTGCAGGTGCTGGGCTGGCGCGAGCTGGCGACCGACGCCGACACGTTGGGACAAACCGCGGTTGACTGCATGCCCGCGTTCGCACAGCTCGTCGTGAGTGCGACCTCCGGCGACCTCGGCGGGATCGAGCTGGACCGGTTGGCGTTCTGCTTGCGCAAGCGCGCCGAGCTGGAGCTGGGCGTCTACTTCCCGACACTGTCCAGCCGCACGATCGGCTACAAGGGCATGCTCACCCCGGCACAGCTGACTGCCTTCTATCCGGAGCTGGACGACCCGCGGCTGACCTCGGCGTTGGCCGTCGTGCACAGCCGGTTTTCCACCAACACCTTCCCCAGCTGGCCGCTGGCCCACCCGTTCCGCTTTCTCGCGCACAACGGCGAGATCAACACCGTGATGGGCAACCGCAACTGGATGCGCGCCCGCGAGGCGCTGCTCGCCAGCGACCTGATCCCCGGTGACCTGCAACGGTTGTTCCCGATCTGCGACCAGACCGGCTCAGACAGCGCGACGTTCGACCAGGTGCTCGAGCTGCTGCATCTGGGGGGCCGCGAGCTGTCGCACTCCGTGCTGATGATGATCCCCGAGGCGTGGGAGAACCACGCCGAGATGGACCCCGCCCGGCGCGCGTTCTACGAGTTCCACTCCACCGTGATGGAGCCGTGGGACGGTCCCGCCTGCGTGGTGTTCACCGACGGCACGCAGATCGGCGCGGTTCTCGACCGCAACGGCCTGCGGCCGGGGCGCTACTGGGTCACCGACGACGGCCTGGTGGTTCTCGCCTCGGAGGTGGGGGTGCTCGACCTGGACCCGGCCAGCATCGTCCGCAAGGGCCGGTTGCAGCCGGGCCGGATGTTCCTGGTCGACACCGCCGAGCACCGCATAGTCACCGACGACGAGGTCAAGGCACGGCTGGCTGCCGAGCACCCGTACGCCGAGTGGCTGCACGCCGGCCTGGTCCATCTGTCCGACCTGCCGGAGCGTCAGCACATCGTGCACACGCATGCATCGGTGACCCGGCGCCAGCAGATGTTCGGCTACACCGACGAGGAGCTGCGCATCCTGGTCACCCCGATGGCCCGCAGCGGCGCTGAGCCCATCGGTTCGATGGGCACCGACACCCCGATCGCGGTGCTGTCCAAGCGGCCGCGGCTGCTGTTCGACTACTTCAGCCAGCTCTTCGCCCAGGTGACCAACCCGCCGCTGGACGCCATCCGGGAGGAGTTGGTCACCTCGTTGGCTGGCTCGATCGGCCCGGAGGCCAACCTGCTGGCGCCCGGTCCAGCCGCCTGCCGTCAGGTCGTGCTGCCGTTCCCGGTCATCGACAACGACGAGCTCGCCAAGCTCATCCACATCAACCACGACGGTGACCTGCCGGGTTTCGATGCGCACGTCGTCAAGGGGCTCTATCCCGCCGACCGGGGCGGTGACGGGTTGCGGGCCCGGTTGACTGAGATCGCCGACGAGGTGTCCACGGCCATCGCCGGCGGCGCCCGGGTCATCGTCTTGTCGGACCGGCACGCCACCCCCGAGCTGGCACCCATCCCGTCGCTGTTGCTCACTGCGGCCGTGCACCACCACCTGGTGCGCCAGAAGACCCGTACGCAGGTGGGGTTGGTTGTCGAAGCCGGCGACGTCCGCGAGGTGCACCACGTTGCGCTACTGATGGGCTTCGGTGCCGCCGCGGTGAACCCGTACCTGGCCATGGAGTCGGCCGAGGACCTGGCCCGTGCCGGGGTGTTCCTGACCGACGTCGAGCCCGAGGTCGCGGTCCGCAACCTGGTGCGCGCGCTCGGCAAGGGCGTGCTCAAGGTGATGAGCAAGATGGGAGTCTCGACCGTCGCCTCCTACACCGGAGCGCAGATCTTCGAGGCGGTGGGCTTGTCGCATGACGTCGTCGACCGGTACTTCACCGGTACCACGAGCAAGCTCGGCGGCATCGGCCTCGATGTGATCGCCGAGGAGGTCCGCCGGCGGCACGCCCGTGCGTACCCCACCGACGGTGTCCCGCAGTCCCACCGGCAGCTGGAGGTCGGCGGCGAGTACCAGTGGCGTCGCGACGGCGAACAGCACCTGTTCGACCCGGAGACCGTCTTCCGGCTGCAGCACGCGACCCGCTCGGGCCAGTACGAGCTGTTCAAGGCCTACACCACCCGGGTCGACGAGCAGTCCAAGCGGCTGATGACGTTGCGTGGGCTGTTTAGCTTCCGCGCGGGGGCGCGCGAACCGGTCAGCCTGGACGAGGTGGAGTCGGTTGAGTCGATCGTCACCCGGTTCTCCACCGGCGCCATGTCCTACGGCTCGATCAGCTCCGAGGCACATGAAACCCTCGCGGTGGCGATGAACCGGCTGGGCGCCAAGTCCAATACCGGCGAGGGCGGTGAGGATCCCGAGCGGTTGCGTGACCCCGAGCGACGCAGCGCCATCAAGCAGGTTGCCTCCGGCCGGTTCGGCGTGACGTCGGACTACCTCACCCACGCAACCGACATCCAGATCAAGATGGCCCAGGGGGCCAAGCCGGGGGAGGGCGGACAGCTGCCCGGGCCAAAGGTGTACCCGTGGATCGCGACCACCCGCTTCTCCACCCCGGGAGTCGGGCTGATCTCGCCGCCGCCGCACCACGACATCTACTCCATTGAGGACCTCAAGCAGCTCATCCACGACCTCAAGAACGCCAACCCGTCGGCCCGGGTGCACGTCAAGCTGGTCGCCGAGGTCGGTGTGGGCACGGTGGCGGCCGGTGTCTCCAAGGCGCACGCCGACGTGGTGCTGATCTCCGGCCACGACGGCGGCACCGGGGCGTCGCCGCTGACCTCGCTCAAGCACGCCGGCGGGCCATGGGAGTTGGGGCTCGCCGAGACGCAGCAGACGTTGCTGCTGAACGGGCTGCGCGACCGGATCGTCGTGCAGACCGACGGTCAGCTCAAGACCGGCCGCGACGTGGTCATCGCCGCGCTGCTGGGTGCTGAGGAGTTTGGCTTCGCCACCGCACCGCTGGTGGTCGCGGGCTGCGTGATGATGCGCGTCTGCCACCTCGACACCTGCCCGGTCGGGGTGGCGACCCAGAACCCAGAGCTGCGTCGGAAGTTCGCCGGCAAGCCCGAGTTCGTCGAGCGCTTCTTCACCTACATCGCCGAGGAGGTGCGCGAGCATCTCGCGGCGCTGGGTTTCCGCAGCCTGGACGAGGCGATCGGTCACGCCGACGCGCTGGACGTGCAGCCTGCGGTCGATCACTGGAAGGCACACGGCCTCGACCTGCGACCGATGCTGCACCTGCCCGACCTGCCCGCCGGCGCCGCGCTGCACCGCACGCGCGAACAGGACCACGGCCTCGAGAAGGCGCTGGACAACGAGCTCATCGAGCTGTGCGCCGACGCCTTGGAGCGGTCCGAGCCGGTGCGGGCGCAGGTCGCGATCCGTAACGTCAACCGCACCGTCGGCACCATGCTGGGCCACGAGATCACCAAGCGTTACGGGCCGGACGGGCTGCCGGACGGCACCATCGACCTCACGTTCACCGGCTCGGCGGGTCAGTCGTTCGGTGCGTTCGTGCCGGTGGGGGTGACGCTGCGCCTGGAAGGTGATGCCAACGACTACCTGGCCAAGGGCCTGTCCGGCGGGCGAGTCGTCGTGCGTCCGGACCGCGCTGCCACCTTCGCCGCGCAGGAGCACATCGTCGCCGGCAACGTCATCGCCTACGGGGCGACCGCCGGAGAGCTGTTCGTCCGCGGCCAGGTAGGCGAGCGTTTTTGCGTACGAAACTCCGGTGCGCTTGCGGTGGTCGAGGGCGCCGGCGACCACGGCTGCGAGTACATGACCGGCGGCCGGGTCGTTGTCCTCGGTCCCACCGGTCGCAACTTCGCGGCCGGCATGTCGGGCGGCGTGGCGTTCGTCCTCGACCTCGACGAGCAGCGGGTGAACACCCAGCTGGTCCGCCTCGGCGAGGTCGGTGCGGACGCGAGCGACGAGTTGCGCGACTTCGTCCGCCGGCACGGTGACGAGACGGCTTCGCCGGTCGCAGCAGCTCTGCTGGCCGACTGGCCGGCCGCGCTGGCTCGCTTCACGCTGGTGATGCCCACCGAGTACGAGCGGGTGCTGGCAGCCCAAGAGCAGGCACGAGAGGCCGGGTTGGATGACGACGCCACAGCCGCCGCGATGATGGAGGCCGCAAGCAATGGCTGACCCTAAAGGTTTCTTGAAAACTCCTCGACGCATGCCCGAGCGGCGGCCGGTCGACGAGCGGGTGCAGGACTGGCAGGAGGTCTATCCCGGGGGCATCGGGCGGGCGTTGTTGCCGATCATCACCGAGCAGGCCGGTCGTTGCATGGACTGCGGCATCCCGTTCTGCCACTCCGGCTGTCCGCTCGGCAATCTGATCCCGGAGTGGAACGACCTGGTCTGGCGCGACGACTGGGATGCGGCGATCGAACGGTTGCACGCCACCAACAACTTCCCCGAGTTCACCGGACGGCTGTGCCCTGCGCCGTGCGAGACGGCCTGCGTGGTGGCCATCAATGCCGACGCCGTGACCATCAAGAACGTCGAGGTCTCGATCATCGACAAGGCCTGGGAGCGCGGCAACGTCCGTCCCCAGCCACCGGAGTGGCTCACCGGGCGCACTGTTGCCGTCGTCGGATCCGGCCCCGCGGGGCTGGCCGTCGCCCAGCAGCTCACCCGGACCGGACACACCGTCGCGGTCTTCGAGCGGGCCGACAAGATCGGCGGGTTGCTGCGCTACGGCATCCCGGAGTTCAAGATGGAGAAGCGCCAAGTCGACCGGCGGGTGGATCAGATGCGCCGTGAGGGCACCGTATTCCGTCCCGGGGTGAACGTTGGCGTTGACGTGACCGGCAACGACCTCAAGGACCGCTACGACGCGGTGGTGCTCGCCGTGGGCGCCACCGTCCCGCGTGACCTGGACGTGCCCGGTCGTGACCTCGACGGCATCCTGCAGGCGATGGACTTCTTGCCGCCGGCCAACCGAGTTGCCCTCGGCGAGACCGTCGAAGGGCAGGTCACCGCCGCAGACAAGGACGTGGTCAT
>JACCYS010000049.1 GCA_013696365.1 Nocardioidaceae bacterium | reverse complement strand
GCCTTGACCACCGCGATCCCACCGACGACCAGCGACCGGGACCCGTAGGTGTCCATGCCCTTGGGGGTGATCTGGGTGTCCCCGTGCAACACCTCGACGTCCTCGAAGGCCACCCCGAGGCGGTCGGCGACGATCTGGCTCCAGGCCGTCTCGTGACCCTGACCGTGCGGCGTCGTACCGGTGGTGACCTCGACCTTCCCGGTGGGCAGCACCCGGATCCCGGCGTGCTCCCAGCCGCCCGCGGCGTACGACAGCGCGCCGAGGATGCGCGACGGGGCGATCCCGCACATCTCGGTGAAGGTGGAGACACCGATGCCCAGCTGCACCGTGTCGCCGGCCTCGCGGCGCTCGGCCTGCTCGCGGCGCAGGTCGTCGTAGCCGAACAGCTCGCGGGCCTTGGCCGTCGCCGCCTCGTAGTTGCCAGAGTCGTACTCCAGCCCGGCGACGGTGGTGAACGGAAATTCCTCGTGGGTGATCCAGTTCTTGGCACGCAGCTCGAGGGGGTCCATGCCGATCTCGTGGGCGAAGTCGTCCATCAGCCGCTCGATCGCGAACGTCGCCTCCGGGCGTCCGGCGCCGCGGTAGGCGTCGGTCCACGCGGCGTTCGTGAAGACCGTGCGCAGGTCGAAGCGGTAGGCGTCGAACTTGTAGATGCCGTTGTACATGAACGCACCGAGCGTGGGGGTCCCCCCGCCGAGCAGCGACAGGTATGCGCCCATATCGGCGATCAGCTCGGCCTTGACGCCCCTGACGGTGCCGTCCTCGTCGGCGGCCAGCGTCATCTTCTGGTGCTGGGCGCGCCCGTGGTGGCCCACCATCAGTGACTCGCTGCGGGTCTCGGTGTACTTGCACGGCTTGCCGATGCGCCGTGCCACCAGCACGGTGATGAACTCCTCCGGCGTGACCTGCAGCTTGCCGCCGAAGCCACCGCCGACGTCGGGGGCGATGACCCGCAGCTTGCTCTCGGAGATGCCCAGCGACAGGGCCAGCAGCACCCGCAGGATGTGCGGGATCTGGGTCGCGCTCCACAGCACCGTCTGCTCGCCGGTGGGGTCACACACCATCGAACGGGGTTCCATGAAGGCAGGGATCAGCCGCTGCTGCTCGTACTCCCGCTCGAACACGATGCCATCGGCGCGGGCAGCCTCGATGACGGCATCGACGTCGCCGGGGCTGGACTCGGTCTGGAAGTCCATCACCAAGTGGGCGCTCTCATTGGTGCCGATCTCGGGATGGATGACCGTCTCGTCCTTGAGCGCCTCCCTGGTGTCCAGCAGCACCGGCAAGTCGTCGTAGTCGACGTCGACCAGCTCGACGGCGTCCCGAGCCGCCGCCGCAGACCGGGCCACGACGCACGCGACGATCTCGCCGGCGAACCGTACGGTGTCGACCGCCATCGACGGGTGCGTCGGGGTCTTCTGCTCCGGGGTGATGGTCCAGACGTTCGGCAGGGTGCCCTGCTCGTCGGCCAGGTCGCTGCCGGCGATCACCGTCACCACACCAGGTGCGCTGCGCGCGGCCTCGACGTCGACCGACGTGATGGTTGCGTGCGCCATCGGGCTGCGCACCATCGCCAGATGCAGCATCCCCGGCAGCGTCATGTTGTCGGTCCAGCGGGTCCGACCGGTGATCAGCCGCTGGTCCTCCTTGCGGCGGCGAGACGCACCGACCTCGCCCCGCGGCGCGTCAGTGGCGGGCCGGTCCTCGACGGCGGTCATCGCGAGCTCCCTGCGGTGGTTGCGGAGTCGCTCATCGTCTGCGCGGCGGACCGTACGGCGGTCACGATGTTCTGGTAGCCGGTGCAGCGGCACAGGTTGCCCTCAAGCCCGTCGCGCACCTCTTGCTCAGAGGGGTCCGGGTTGTCGGCAAGCAGGTCGATCGACTGCATGATCATCCCCGGTGTGCAGTAGCCGCACTGCAGCGCGTGGCACTCGTGGAAGGCCTGCTGCATCGGGTGCAGCTCGCCATCCGTGGCCAGGCCCTCGATGGTGGTCACCTCGTGCCCGTTGGCCTGAACGGCCAGCACGGAGCACGACTTCACGCTGCGGCCGTCCAGGTGCACCGTGCAGGCACCGCAGTTGCTGGTGTCACACCCGATCACGGTGCCGGTCTTGCTCAGTCGCTCGCGCAGGTACTGCACGAGCAACAGGCGGGGCTCCACGTCGTCGGAGTACGAAACCCCGTCGACCTTGACATCGATCTGCGCCATTGCGCCTCCTCGTCGAGACCTCGGACCTTGATCCAACGACGTGATCGGCGTCACGACAAGTAGATGCATGAAACTTCTCGGAAATCAACCCCCGCAGCGCCCCTCCTGCACCCCTGCCGCACCCCTGCCGCGCGCCTGCCGCGCGCCTGCCGCGGAGAGGCGGTCAGGAGGGAGCGCGGGGCGGTCAGCTGGGGGTGCGGCGCTCCAGGTCGTCCCCGTGGTGGATGGCGCCATCGATGCCCGACAGCCGCTCACCTCCGCCGCCCCAGCGCAATGCGATGATCTCGGCCGCAATGGACACCGCCGTCTCCTCCGGCGTACGGGCACCAAGATCGAGCCCGATCGGGCTGGAGAACCGGCCCAGCTCGGTGTCGGTCAGCCCTGCCGTGCGCAGCCGCTGCAACCGGTCCTCGTGCGTGCGCCGGGATCCCATCGCACCCACGTACGCCGGCCGCTGGTCCGTGGGCAGTCGCAACGCGACCTCGAGCAGCGGCACGTCGAACTTCGGGTCGTGGGTGAGCACGCAGATCACGGTGCGCTCGTCGAGGTCGCCGGCGTCGGCGTGCCGGCGCAGGTAGCGGTGCGGCCAGTCGATGACCACCTCGTCGGCGTCGGGGAAGCGGGCGGCGGTGGCGAACACCGGCCGGGCGTCGCAGACCGTGACCCGATAGCCGAGGAACGAACCGACCCGGGCGACAGCAGCGGCAAAGTCGATCGCGCCGAACACCAGCAGCCGAGGCTTCGGCGCATAGGACGCGGCGAACACCCGCATGCCCTCCCCGCGGCGCTGCCCGTCCGGGCCGTACGTCAGCACCGTGCTGCGCCCCTGGGCCAGCAGACCGCGGACGTCGTCGGCGACCGCTGCGTCGGCCCGGTCCGAGCCCAGCGACCCGTCCGGCTGGTCGGTGGGACGGACAATCAGCCGCCGACCCACCCGCCCCGGCTCGGGGTGGTCGATCACGGTGACCACGGCTACCGGACGCGACGCGGCGATGTCCGCCGCGAGCTCCTCCAACTGCGGGAACGTCTGCTGGGATACCGATTCGACGAACACGTCGAGCACGCCACCGCAAGTCAGCCCCACCGCGAACGCATCACCGTCGGACACCCCGTAGCGCTCCAGCACCGGCGAGCCGTCAGCCACCACAGCCTGCGCCTGCTCGTACACCGCGCCCTCGACGCAGCCCCCGGACACCGAACCGACGGCGGTCCCGTCCGGTCCGACCAGCATCGAGGCGCCGGGTGGGCGGGGTGCCGAGCGCCAGGTGGCCACCACCGTGCCGACACCCACCTCGTCACCGGCGCGCCACCACTGCAGCAAATCGTCCAGCACTTCACGCATCGGCGATCACCGCCAGCAGCTGCTCGAAGGTCGCCAGCGAGTGTCCAGCGAGCAGAGCATCGATGGCCGGGGTCACCGCCACGATGCCGCGCTGTACCGGTAGATAGCCGGCCTTGCCGCGGTGCGGGTTGACCCAGACAAGGCGGTGCGCCAGCCGGCGCAGCCGCAGTGCCTGTTCGGCGAGCAGGTCGGTGTCACCACGCTCCCAGCCGTCGCTGCACACGACGACCACCGCGCCTCGGGCCATCCCGCGCTGACCGTGCCGGTCGAGGAATGCCTTCAGCACCTCGCCGAGTCGGGTGCCGCCGGACCAGTCCGGGACCGTACGCCCAGCAGCGGCCAGCGCGGTGTGCGCGTCGGTCAGCCGCAGCGCCGGGGTTATGCGGGTGAGCCGGGTGCCCATCGTGAGCACCTCGGTGGTCGTCGGCGCGCTGCGCACCACCCGGTGCGCCAGCCGCAGCAGGTGGTCGGCGTACGGCTCCATCGAGCCCGACACGTCCATCAGCAGCACCACCCGGCGGGGTCTGCTGTTGCGTCGTCGGTGACACAACAGGCCGGGCTCGCCGGCGCGGCGCAGCTGGTCGCGCAAGGTACGCCGGCCGTCGACGTCGCCGCGCCGGGCCGCCCGCAGCCGGGAGCTGGTCCGCTGCGGCACCCGCACCGTGAGCCGGTCGAGCAGCTGGTCGAGGCGGCGCCGCTCGGCCGGGCCGAGGTCGGCGACGTCGCGGTGCCGCAACAGCTCGGCGTCGCTGGCGACCGCCCGCAGGCCGAAACCGTCGGTGTCAGACTCTTCACCGGCACCGTTGGGATCCGACGCCAACTCTGGTTGTCGCACCGTACGGGGCTTGCTGCGTGCGGTGGTGCCCGACGATCGCTCACCACCGAACCACGACGCGAAGACCTGGTCGAAGCGCTCGATGTCGTCCGGCCCGGCGCACAGCGTTGCCCGACCGGACCAGTACACGGCGTCCCGGCGGTCGGCCCCGATGAGCGCTGTGGCCTGCAGGAACTGCTGACCGCGATCAGGAGTGACCGGCACACCGGCCGCTCGCAGCGCGGCGGTGAACGCCAACAGCAACGCGTCGACCTCAGGTGCGACGGAAGCCATCGCTCAGCCCGCCAGTATCCGGTCGAGATGGTCGCGGGCACGCTCGATGTCCTCGCGATACTTGACCACAGCACCGAGGGTGGCCGCCGCGCCGGCGAGGTCGAGCCGGTCTCGACCGAGGGCGTCAAGCGCTCGAGCCCAATCGAGGGTCTCGGCCACCCCGGGTGGTTTGCGCAGGTCAGCGCCGGCACGCAGCCGGTGCACCGCGCCGGCGACCTGCTCGGCGAGCTGCTGGCTGAGCCCGGGCATGCGGGTGCGGACGATCTCGATCTCGCGGGCCAACCCCGGGTGCTCGATCCAGTGGTAGAGGCACCGTCGCTTGAGCGCGTCGTGCAGCTCGCGGGTGCGGTTCGAGGTCAGCACGACTACCGGGGGCGGGTCGGCGGTCACCGTGCCGTACTCGGGGATGGTCACCTGATAGGTGGACAGCACCTCGAGCAGGAACGCCTCGAACTCGTCGTCGGCACGGTCCACCTCGTCGATCAGCAGCACCGCTGGGCTGGCACGCAGCGCGCGCAGCACCGGCCGGTCGAGCAGGAAGCGCTCGTCGAACAGCGACTCCTCGACCGCGACGGTATCCAGCTCGGCGCCCGGCGCGCGGGTCGCCTCGACTGTCCGCAGGTGCAGGATCTGACGGGGAAAGTCCCAGTCGTACAACGCCTGGGTCGCGTCGATCCCCTCGTAGCACTGCAGCCGCACCAGCGGCACGTCGAGCAGACCGGACAGCGCCTCGGCCAGGGCGGTCTTCCCGGTGCCGGGCTCACCCTCCAGTAAGAGTGGGCGGTGCATCCGCATCGCCAGCCAGCTCACCGTGGCTAGGCCCTCGTCGGCGAGATAACCGGTGCCCGTCAGTGCATCGGTGAGCGACTGAACGGTGGGGGGAGGTGAGCCGGCGGCGTGCTGCACCCCACCAGCATCACCCATCGTCGCGCGCAGCACGACTGGTCGGTGCCCCGCCGGGCGATCGGTCCACGTCGTTGCCGGTGGCGAGGTCACCGCACTCGACCAGGTCGACGTGCCGTGCGGCCAGGTAGTCCCTGGCGCCCCGGTCGCCACTGGCCGAGTCGGCGACCCCGGCCCAGTGCGACCGTCCGATGAGCACCGGGTGCCCCGGCACACCGGAGTACGCGGCCCGCGCGAGCGCATCGCCGCAACCGGCGCTGGCACTTTCCAGCACGCGCCGGAGCACATTGACGCCCACATCGGGCAGGTCGACCAGGTGTACGAGGGCGGCTGTCGCCGTCGGCGCCGCCTGTGCGAGGTCTACCAGCCCGGCCCGCAGCGAGGCAGCCATGCCCGTGGCCCAGTCAGCAGCGACGACGACGTCGACGGTTGCGCGGACCGGCTCGAGCAGTCCAGCCGCAACCTCCGCCTCGGCTCCGAGGACCACCCGCACCCGATCGCACCCAGCGTCGAGGAGTCGCCGGGTGGTGCCGAGCACCCACGACACACCGTGATCGTCGTTGACGAGCGCCTTGGGCTGGCCCATCCGGCGGCCCGCGCCGGCGGCCAGCAGCAGCCCCACCACCGACCCCTTCACCCGCTCAGCGTCGCACGCCATCCGTCACTTCTGGCCCCGCCATCCGTCACTTTTGGTGCCGTGATCCGTCACTTCTGGTGCTGGCGGGCGAACGCAGCGAAGGCGACGTCGTTCATGGGAGCCGCGACGTCGTAACCCTGGAGGAAGTCGCATCCAAGCGCGACTACTGCGTCCCGCTGGACGCGTGTCTCTCCGCCCTCGGCGGTGACGCTCAAACCCAGCACATGCGCCAGGTCCGTCACCGCGGCCACAATGGCGGTAGCCGCCCGGTCTCGTCCGAGGTCGGCGACGAAGCTCTGGTCCACCTTGACGATGTCCACCGAGAAGGTACGCAAGTACTGCAGCGAGGAGTAGCCGGAGCCGAAGTCAGCGACCCCACGTGTCCACTCTTAGGCGCCACCGGGGTCCGGGGTGGCACCTGCAACGGCTACGCACCGTTAAGACGCGCGCACAGACATATTACGTAGTCGCCGCACGGTCCCGCATCTCGAAATTGCACACATTTCAGCGCGTCGCCTTCGACCTCTGACCGACCGCCCGCTAGACATGGAGGAGGCCCCTCCATGTATGAGATGGAGGGGCCTCGCTCTGCACGGTGCCGTCACGCTGGCCCGGTCGGCGGACCGACCTCACCAGCGTCGCGGGATGACGCCCGGTCGGGGTCTCGCGCTGCACGGCCACCAAGCGGCGGCAACGCACTGCTGAACCCTGATCTACACCGCCCGACCGGGTCTCGGGGCCCGGCGCCTCGTCATCGGCACCGCCAGCAGGGTCTCCCCCACTGGAATGGCCCGTCGGTGTCCCGACCGGTCCGCCCCTGGTCCGGTGCACCTCGGCAACGAGTCTCCCCGTTGCCGCCGATGCGCCTTTCCGTACGGCGTGCTTCGACTATGGAGCCGCTTCGGTGTCGAGCACAAGGTGCACCTCGACGATCGGTCCGCTGGGGTGCGCGGCTCCGGTGCGGCCGCTGGGGACGACCTGTGGACACTCCGCCGTCACCTGGTCGACACCTGCGACGGACCCGCCCGGCACGGGCGTCCCCAACGCCGCACGGCTGTGGACGGCCGCCGTCCACAACTTGTGGACGTGCGGCGGAAACCGAGCGCGCAAGTGTCTCAGCATCCGGACGAGCCAAGCCGGGCCGGCGGGCGCGGACAGCCGATGGGGCAGGCCCGGTGTCCCGGACCCGCCCCATCGGCGGTTGCGCGTCAGGCTTTTGGCGCCTGGACTGATGACCCTCGAGGGGTCAGAAGTCCATGCCGCCCATACCACCCATGCCACCGTCGCCACCCGGCATGGCCGGTGCGGCCTTCTCCGGCTTGTCGGCGACGACTGCCTCGGTGGTGAGGAACAGCGC
>JACCYS010000015.1 GCA_013696365.1 Nocardioidaceae bacterium | reverse complement strand
ATGCACAGGCCGACCCCGGCAATGACCGCCTCGACGAAGTAGCCCTGCCACATCGTCGAGCCGAAGAACCGGGTGCGCCGGCCGCCGGCGCTCGGGCGGCCCGCGACCCGAATCGCGAACAGCGTCGTGATCGAGGCCAGCATCGTCCACGCCAGCAGTTCGGTGACCCACTCGAAGACCACCCAGTGCCCGATGACCGGCAGTGCGAACTCCGGGTCGAACAGCTGCCCGTACGCCGTGACCAGGGTGAAGAACAAGAAGCCGAAGCCGATGAACACCACCCAGTGCACCGCACCGACCAGTGTCCACTGCAGCATCCGGGTGTGCCCGAGGGTCTCGGCGAGCATCGTGGTCGTGCGGACGGCCGGCTGGTCGGTGCGCCCGACGGCGGGCTGGCCGAGGCGGACGACCCCGACGATCTCGGCGGCGGCACGCGCGAACAACGCGACCGCCACGACGGTGACCGCCAGGCAGACGATGATGGCGACGACCTGCATCTGGTACTCCTGCCTGTGCGTGTGGCCTGACCCTGGTAAAACTGTCGCACCCCGTGGGGGCTGTCTCACCACCCCCCACGGTGGACGACGTCATCGAGTCGGCGGCGTCCTCGTCGCGCCGACCTGCTGACGCCACCAGGCGCGGGGTGACCCAGTGTGACTGCCCCGATGGGGTGGTGATCGGCGGGCACGCCGAACTCGGTCCGCAACGCCTGCACCTGGCTGGGCGGCACGCCGAAGAAGCACGCCCCCAGCCCCTCGTCGACGGCGGTCAGCAGCATCAGCAGCGCGGCCATGCCGGTGTCCACATCCCAGTAGGGCACCGGCCAGCGGGACTCGTCGCGGTCAGTCCAACCCTTGTCCGGCTCGGCGTAGCGGTCCAGATAGGCGCGCTTGCACGCCAGCGGCACCACGATCACCGGGGCAGTGCGCATCCCGCGCGACCAGGCGTTGTCACCCTTGCCTGCTGGGGTGGTTGCAGACCAGAAGCGGCCAACGGTGTCGGCGTCATCGAGCAGCAGGAACGCCCAGCCCTGACTGAAGCCTGCGCTCGGCGCCCGGTGGGCATGGTCCAGCGCACGGCGTACGGCGGCCGGGGCGACAGGCTGGTCGGTGTAGGCCCGGACCATCCGACGTCTGCGCACCACCTCAGCGAAGTCCATCCGCCCATCCTGGCCGGTCCGAAGCCTCCGGGGTAGGCTCCATGTCGTACGACAGGGGAGCGCCTCTGGCGCTGAGAGTGCGGACCTCCGCAGACCCTCGAACCTGATCCGGTTAACACCGGCGATAGGGAGTCGGGATCTCTTGCCGTTGAACGGTCTCGCGGTGCTGCCGCGTGGCTGATCGGCGGCCCCCTCCTGCACTTCGAGGAGGGAACACCACACATGTTTACTCACACCCGTACCGCCGCGCTGGCGGCCGCTTTGTTGGCGTTGACCGCCTGCTCGGCGATCGGCAGCGACTCCGGCGCAAGCAGCGATTCGACCGACGCCGGCAGCGCAGGCGGCACGGTCGTGCTGGTCACGCACGACTCGTTCGCCGTCGACAAGAAGCTGATGGCCGACTTCGAGCGCGAGTCCGGGCTCACCGTCAAGACCCGTGCGCTCGGCGACGCCGGCACGTTGGTCAACCAACTCGTGCTCACCAAGGACTCACCGCTCGGCGACGTCGTCTTCGGGATCGACAACTCGTTCGCCTCGCGCGCGCTGGGCGCCGGGGTGCTTCAGCCGTACGCCTCGCCGCAGACACCTGAGCGAGCCGACGAGCTGGCCGTGGACGACTCCGACCGGCTGACCCCGGTCGACTACGGCGACGTCTGCATCAACGTCGATCGCGGCTGGTTCGCCGACCGCGACGTCCCTGAGCCGCAGACGCTCGAAGACCTCACCGACCCGACCTACAAGGACCTGCTGGTGGTGACCAACCCGGCCACCTCGTCACCCGGCTTGTCGTTCCTTTTGGCCACCGTGGGTGCCTTTGGTGAGGACGGCTGGCGTGACTACTGGGCAGCTCTGCGAGACAACGGGGTCAAGGTCTCCGACAGCTGGTCGGACGCCTACTTCGTGGACTTCTCCGGCTCGCAGGGCAAGGGACCTCGCCCGATCGTGTTGTCCTACGCCAGCTCGCCGCCCGCAGAGGCGGGCCCGACGGCCGCCAAGGCGCCGACCCGGGCGTTGTTGGAAACCTGCTTCCGCCAGGTCGAGTACGCCGGCGTGATCGACGGAGCCGACAACCCCGAGGGGGCGCAGCAGCTCATCGACTTCATGTTGTCGACCCGGTTCCAAGAGACAATTCCCACCACCATGTACATGTATCCGGTCGACGAGCAGGCTGACTTGCCGCCGGCGTGGGCGCGTTTCGGGCCGCTGTCGGCGCAGCCGTTCGAGGTCAGCGTCGAGCAGATCGACGCCAACCGCCGGGAGTGGATCGAGCAGTGGACCGCCACGGTCATTGGCTGACCCGTGGTGGGTTGGCGCTGGCCGCGGCGCTACCGGCCGCGTTCTTGGCGATCTTCTTCGTCTGGCCGGTCGGTTCGATCATCGCCCGCGGGGTGCTGGTCGACGGCACCGTCGACCTCGGCGGCTTCGCCGAAACCCTCGGCAGCAGCCGCACCCTGCGGGTGATCGGCCAGACCCTCGCCCAGTCTGTCGTCGGCACCACGCTGGCGGTGCTGTTGGGACTGCCCGGTGCATACCTGCTGTACCGCTGCCGATTTCCGGGGCGCGGTGCCGTCCGCGCACTGGTGACGGTGCCGTTCGTGTTGCCGACCGTCGTGGTCGGGGTTGCCTTCCGCAGCCTGCTGGTGGACGGCGGCCCGTTGGCATTCCTCGGCGCCGACGGCACCTTCGGGGCGGTCGTCGCCGCACTGGTGTTCTTCAACTATGCGGTGGTGGTGCGCACCGTGGGCGCCATGTGGGCGCACCTCGATCCGCGCGCCGAGCAGGCGGCCCGCGCGCTTGGCGCCTCGCCGGCCCGCGCGTTCCTCGAGATCACCCTGCCGGCGCTGGCGCCGGCGATCGCCTCGGCGGCGTCGCTGGTGTTCCTGTTCTGCGCCACCGCCTTCGGCACCGTGCTGGTGTTGGGTGGCCCGGCCTACGGCACGGTCGAGACCGAGATCTGGGTGCAGACCACCCAGTTCCTCGACCTGCGTACGGCCGCAGTGCTCTCCACCGTGCAGCTGCTGGTGGTGACCGCCAGCCTGGTCGTGTCCGGCTGGTCCAGGCGGCGCCGAGAGACAGCGCTGCAAATCCAGACCGACACCGACACCGCGCACCGGGTGCGCCGAGCGGACCTGCCCGCCGTGCTGGTGACCACGCTGGCGGTGCTGGGGCTGTTGGCTCCGCTGGCGTCCCTGCTGGCCGGGTCGCTGCGAACTCCTACCGGGGTCGGGCTGGACAACTTCGCCAACCTCGCGACCACCGGGTCCGGTGCCAGCGCGGGCGACGGCCTCGGCTCGGGGCTGGAGGTCAGCGTGTGGCAGGCGGCGTTGAACTCGCTGCGGATCGCCGTCGACGCCACCTGGATCGCGATGCTCGTCGGGGTGCTCATCTGTCTGCTGGTCTCCCGGCGGCCGCGTCGACCCGCGGCGCGCCGGCTGCTGGGTGCCTTCGACGCAGCGTTCATGTTGCCGTTGGGCGTGTCTGCGGTCACCGTCGGCTTCGGCTTCCTGATCACCCTCGACCGGCCGCCACTCG
>JACCYS010000008.1 GCA_013696365.1 Nocardioidaceae bacterium | reverse complement strand
CGTGCAGGACCGGGTCACGCTGGTGTCTCAGGCCAGCCGCGCTCAGGAGCTGTTCCCCGATGCCCGCCTTGAGCTGTTCGACGCCTGCGGGCACTTCCCCCACTGGGACCAGCCTGCCAAGACGGTGACGTCGATCCTCGCCGCCACCGCCTAGGTCGAGAACCCCCCCGCTGGCCACGATCCGCGCATTTCGTACCGGGCATGCAAGAGGGACCGAGCCTCGTCACCGAGCGACTGACCCAGCGCAGGTGGAGCCCGAACGACCGTGTCCCGTTTGCCGCGATCCGCGCATTTCGTACCGGGGCTACGCGACCGAGGCGGCCCGTGCGGCCGTGGCGTACGGCGAGAGGCCATCGAGGTGACCCGCTCGCTGGGTGTCAGAAGCGTTGGTGCTCGACCTGTACCTGCCAGGCGGGGACGGCTTCGCGGTGGTGGACCACATGCGCCAGGACCCTGCGCTGGCGTCGATACCCGTCGTCGTCTACAGCGCCCACGAGGTGAGTGGCGCGGCCCGGGACCGTCTGCGGCTGGGCGAAACAGTCCTGTTCACCAAGGGGCGGGTCAGCCCCGAAGACCTCGAGAGCCGGGTCCTCGACCTGGTGGGGGTGCTTGCAGACTCTCGTCAGGAGGTTGGTGAATGCCTCCCCGGGTGATGGTGGTCGATGACGACGACACCATTCGCGAGATCGCGCAGCTGAGCCTGTCCGCCGTCGGCGGCTGGGACACCGTCACCGCACGCTCCGGCGAGGAGGCGCTGTCGAAGGTGTCGACGGAGCGGCTGGACGCCATCCTGTCGACGTGATGATGCCCGGCCTGGACGGTCCCGGCACCGTCTCGCGCCTGCTAGCCGTCCCGGCGACCAGCGGGCTGCCGGTCATCATGCTCACCGCCAAGGCCAAGGCCAAGGTCAAGGCCAAGGCCAAGGCCAAGGCCAAGGCCAGGGTCGGGGACCAGGACCGCTTCCGCACGCTGCCTGGCGTGGTCGGTGTCATCGCCAAGCCGTTCGACCCGATGACGCTTCCGGGCCAGGTGTCGGTGATGCTCGGGTGGACGTGACAGCCACGCCGGATCCTGACCCAGCGCGGGATTCAGCGGCGGTCGCCAACGCCCTGGCCGATCTCGTCGAGCGCGCCAGAGCCAGCTTCCTGCTCAGGGCCGACACGATCGAGGGGGACGCTGCGGCCCTGCTCGAGGGTGGTCTGAGCGAACCCATGCGGGCAGAGGCGGAGCGGGAGGCGCACAAGCTCGCCGGTGCGGCCGGCACGTTCGGCCTGCACCGTGCTTCTGACCTGGCCAGAGAGCTGGAGCTGTTGCTCTCCGACCTGCACGCGCACACGGTGGCGGCCTCGCATGCGCTGGAGCTGGTCGAGGCGCTCGGCCGCGAGCTGCGCGACGGGGGCCGCACCGAGACCGGGGCCGGCTAGACCGGAAGGACGACTCGGCTAGTCCGGGTGGTGCACGGTGACCGGGAACGCGCCAGCGAGATCGCCGGCGCCGTCGAAGCGCGCAGCCTCGCCGCCGTGATCGCGCGCGACGCAACGACGGCTCGCCGGCTTATCCGCACCCGGCAACCCGACGTGGCACTGGTGCCCGCAGATCACCCGACGATCGATGACGAAACCCTCGCCGTCATCCGGGATCTCGACCAGTGCGAGCCGCCCGTGCGCACGGTCCTGACCGGCGCGGCCCTCACGACCGAAAGCCGGGTGCGCGCCACTCGATCCGGCGCCTCCCGGTTCGTCGGCTCGCTGGCAGCATGGACTGGTCGACGTGATCGTGCGCCATCGTGGATCTGTGCGGGCCGGTGTTGGAGCTGATTGGGCTCTTCTCCATCACGGCCAGCGTGCTTCTCGGCGTTGACCCCACGCTGGCGTTGGCGAGGCTGGTCGTCGGCTTCGGATGGGGGTGCCGCTCAGCCTGACCGCGGTGCTGGTCGATCAACTCGCCTTCGGGCGCTACACCCGATGGACCGACAGCTCACCACACTGTGACGGCTGCGCGGCCTGCTGAGGCTAGGCCAGGGGGAGCCGTGAGTGGGGAACCATGACCCGGCAAGGTTTCGGCGCCAGGAGTGGCTGAGCCGCGGGCGGTGCCGCAGCGGGCCGCACTCCGGCTGCACGCTGCACCTGAACCGCGAGGGCCGTCGCTAGGCTGGCGGCCGTGACCGATGCCGTGCTGGATCCGGCTGCGATCCACAGCAGCGTCGACGACGTGGCGCGCGCCACCGCCACCCCCGACCAGCTGCAGCCGTGGGCCGAGCTCGGCCTCAAGGCCGACGAGTACGAGCGCATCCACAAGATCCTCGGCCGTCGGCCGACCAGCTCCGAGCTGGCGATGTATTCGGTGATGTGGTCCGAGCACTGTTCGTACAAGTCGAGCAAGGTGCACCTGCGCCGCTTTGGTGAGCTGCCCGCCGAGACCAGGGTCGGCAAGCTGCTGGCCGGCATCGGTGAGAACGCCGGCGTGCTCGACATCGGCCAGGGCTATGCGGTGACGTTCAAGGTCGAGTCGCACAACCACCCCAGTTATGTCGAGCCCTATCAGGGTGCTGCGACCGGGGTGGGCGGCATCGTGCGGGACATCCTGGCGATGGGTGCACGACCGGTCGCGGTGATGGACGCACTGCGGTTCGGTCCGCTCGACGCGCCGGACACCGCGCGGGTGCTGCCCGGGATCGTCGCCGGCGTCGGTGGCTACGGCAACTGCCTGGGCCTGCCCAACATCGGCGGCGAGGTGGTCTTCGACGACAGCTACATCGGCAACCCGCTGGTCAACGCGTTGTGCGTGGGGGTGATGCGACACGAGGACCTGCACTTGGCCAATGCCACCGGCGCCGGCAACCAGGTGATCCTGTACGGGGCGCGCACCGGCGGCGACGGCATCGGCGGCGTGTCGGTGCTCGCCAGCGAAACCTTTGACGCCGCAACAGCCGACGGGCTGAGCGGGCCGAGCAAGCGCCCGAGCGTCCAGGTCGGCGACCCGTTCATGGAGAAGCTGCTGATCGAGTGCACGCTCGAGCTGTTCGCCGCCGGGGTCGTCAACGGCATCCAGGACCTCGGCGGCGCGGGCCTGTCATGTGCGACCTCCGAGCTGGCCAGCGCAGGCGACGGCGGCATGCAGGTGTGGCTCGACCGGGTGCCGCTGCGCGACTCCTCGCTGGCGCCGGAGGAGATCCTCATGAGCGAGAGCCAGGAGCGGATGATGGCGGTCGTCGAGCCGCGTCACGTCGAGCAGTTCTTGGCGGTGTGCGCCAAGTGGGATGTCGACGTCACCGTCGTCGGCGAGGTCACCACCACCGGCCGGCTGGTCATCGACTGGCACGGCGAGGTCGTGGTCGACGTGCCGCCCCGCACAGTCGCCCACGAGGGTCCGGTCTATGACCGCCCGTACGCCCGCCCGGCCGACCAAGACGCCTTGCAGGCCGACGCCGCGGAGGCGCTGCCGCGGCCGGTCGGCGGCGCCGAGCTGCGCGACACCCTTCTGCGGCTGGTGGGCTCGCCCAACCTGGCCGACAAGTCGTGGGTCACCGACCAGTACGACCGCTACGTGCGCGGCAATACCGTGCTCGCCCAGCCCGACGACGCCGGTGTGGTGCGCGTCGACGAGCAGACCGGTCTCGGGGTCGCGCTGGCGACCGACTGCAACGGGCGGTTCTGCCAGCTCGACCCGTACGCCGGTGCGCAGCTGGCACTGGCCGAGGCGTACCGCAACGTCGCCGCGGTCGGCGCTCAGCCGCTGGCGGTCAGCGACTGCCTCAACTTCGGCTCGCCGGAGGACCCGGCCGTGATGTGGCAGTTCGAGCGGGCGGTGGCCGGGCTGGTCGACGGGTGCCGCGAGCTAGGGGTGCCGGTGACCGGCGGCAACGTCAGCTTCTACAACCAGACAGGCGACGTGCCGATCCTGCCGACGCCGGTCGTCGGCGTGCTCGGTGTGCTCGACGATGTCGACCGCCGGGTGCGGCAGGGCTTCCGTACGCCGGGGCAGATGATCTACCTGATCGGCGAGACGCGTGCGGAGCTGTCCGGCTCGCAGTGGGCGCTGGTCGAGCACGACCACCTCGGCGGGCTGCCGCCGCAGGTCGACTTGGCCGCCGAGCGGGCGCTCGCTGAGTTGCTGCGGCACGCCTCGCGCGACGGGCTGATCGACGCCGCGCACGATCTCGCCGACGGTGGGCTGGCCCAGGCGTTGGTGGAGTCGTGCCTGCGTCACGACGTGGGTGCGCGAGTGTGGCTGCCCGACGAACTGGACCCGTTCGTTGCCTTGTTCAGCGAGTCCGCCGGACGGGCGATCGTCGCCGTGCCGCGCAGCGAGGAGGTGCGCTTCACCGACATGGCCACCGCACGGCGGGTGCCGCACGTACGCCTCGGGGTGGTCGACCCCGGCGACGGCGACCCGCTGCTCGACGTGCAGGGCCAGTTCAGCGTGCCGCTGATCGAGCTCCGGGCCGCGTGGTCCGGCACGATCCCTGACGCGATAAGCGCCTGACCCGACAACTTGTAGGGGCCCGGTCGTGCAGTATGCGTGCGCGTCCTCCCAGTCAGGCGCCGTCCACCACGCTGATGTTCTCGCATCCCTGCAACTCGTCACGAGGGTCGACCCGCCCGCTCAGGGTGCCGGCCTTGATCCGCTTCATGATGGTCTCCCGTGTGGCGTTGGACCCGTGTCCGGCTCGCTCTGAGTGATGGACGATTCGGATGTCAACGGAGGTTGCATGTCCGCCCTGACGCAGCGGAGGATCCACTCAATGGGCGTCAGTCGACGACTCCGTCGTGGGTGAGCACCCAGACACCGTCGTTGCCCTTGCCGAAACGTACGACGTCTCGGCCGTCGCCGGGGATCGCCCAGTCGGTGTTGCTCCGCCCGTAGAATGCGTCCGCCCCAGGCCGCCGTTGAAGTAGGCGTCGCAAAGATGCGTCGGCGGGACGCTCAGCGACGCCCGCGGTAGAGCATCCGCCACTGCGAGCGGTCGATCACGCCGCTACGCGGCTCACCGACGTGCCGCTGCCAGGCACGGGTCGCCCGCGCGGTCCCGCGGGTGAACACTCCGGTTGTCGGCGTCGAGACCCCGGCCGCCACGAGTGCCCGCTGCAGCCGCCACACCGCCTGCTCGTTGGAGCCCACCTTGACCAGGTCCCGCCTGCCCGTGGCGAGCAGGCTCACCCAGCTGCGGCGGGTCAGAACGCCGCTCACGGGGAACCGCCGGTCGCGTTGCATGCGTCGCACGCCGCGGGCCATCCGCCGGTCGAAACGGTCGGTGATCTCTCCGGACAGGTAGCCACCGCTGCGCAGCAGGCATTGCGCCGCCGCCACTCGTACCCCCTGCGTCCCACGCTCCAGCCGCGGGTACTTCTCGAAGTTCAGCTTGCGGTTGCAGGTGCCGGTCTGGCCGCGCGGCTGCGATCCCTTACCGACGCTCAGCCAGTTGCGGTCGACGGTGAGCGCCAACTGGCCGTACCTGGCCACGACGTCGAGCTTGTACTGGTGGAGGCGCTTGTGGTTGCGCCAGTAGTCGCCAGCCAGGTAGGGGCCACCGTCGAGGTCGGCCTTGCCGTTACCCCAGGCCACCCACAGCTGGTTCGGCCAGGTGTAGCGCCTCGGGTCGGCGTGCCGGGCAACGTCGAGCGACAAGATGGCCGCCGACCCGCTCGAGTACAGCCCCGAGCGGTAGTGCAGCTGGTCGACTCGCTCGGTGAACCCGTCGATGTGCTTGAGGACGGTGCGGTTGCACTCCTTGCGGCTGCGGTCGTACCACTCGATGTCGAGGTACAGCGTGGTGCGGCGACCCAACCCGAAGTGCTGCGCGTGCTCCACGAAGGCGTCGGCGGCGCGTGTCCCCTGCCGACGCGCCGTGCGGGGGTCCGACGACATCCGGGGCTTGGTCGGCGTGGGGTCACCCTGCTGAAAGCACGGCGCCTGCAGCCCGATGTGGATCGGCAAGATCTGCCAACCCCGCTGGTGCTGCCGGCTCACCCACGATGGGCTCAGGTACGGCTGCGAGCTGGCCGGGCAGGCACGGCCGGAGCCACTGATGTAGATCCCGACCGCGGCGAACGGCGAGCTGCGGCGCCAGGTGTCCATATCCTGGCTGCTGGGGGTGATGCACCGGTCGAAGCCGTAGCCGGTAAACGAGCCGGGGCTGCGAAACGGCTTGAGTCCGAGCGCTTGAGCTGACGGGTCGCCGATGTCGTCGGCCGGCAGCGCTCGGCTGGCCGCTGCGGCCGGACCGGCCAGCGACACCGCCAGCGCGCAGGTCAGCGTAACGGTGAGTGCGGCGCGAGCTCGTTTGCGAATGCACACGACGATCGACCGTACGGCGCTGTCGTGGCGCTGGATACTGCTTCGTCAGCGACCGTCCGATCGGCCGATGCAGGACTGTCCAACGGTACGGGTGGGACGCTTGTGGTTGCGGTGAATGCCCCGATCCGAGTTGTCACCGGCACACCGTGTTCTAACACCGTGTGCCGGTGACAACTTAGGGGCGCTGGGCGGCAGGTGCCGGCTCGTAGGCTGGCCGGATGCCCGCTCGCCTTCGACCAGCCGCCGCTGCAGAGGTCGAGGCGGCGCTTGCTCGCCGAGCCGCCGGTGGCCATGAGGCAGCGGATCAGCAGCTGCTGGTCAAGCACCTGCTGGCGGTGCTGACGCAGCGCCACCCGGGCGCCAGCGTCGAGGTGCGAGTGCCGCCGTACGCGGTGGCGCAATGTATCGAGGGCGCCCGGCACACCCGCGGCACACCGCCCGCGGTGGTCGAGACCGACGCGGACACCTGGATCGCGGTCGCGACCGGAGCAGTGCACTGGTCTGAGGCCGTGCTGGCTGGGCGGATTGTCGCCTCAGGTGAGCGCTCCGACCTGTCCGACCTGCTGCCGCTGCACGCCGCCTGACCCACAGCTCGCCCGCCGCCGCGTCCGCCGCGCCCGCCCGCCGCAAGCCACGTAAACGTGGCGCGCCGACCCATTGCGATGCGTGCGCACCCCGTAAAGGGTCGGCCGGCCACGTTTACGTAGGGTCCGAGACATGGCTGATGACACCGCCCGGCCGAGCATGGCTGCCGACCCCGCCCGTACGCAGGCGCTTCGCACCGCCACCGACCAAGCGCTGCCGCGGGTTCGTGGCTGGCTAGACGAGCTGGTGCGCATCCCGTCGGTCAGCGACGTCGAGGGCGACGCCCCCCAGGTGCACGCAAGCGCAGATGCGGTCGCGCGGATCCTCGCCGAGGTGGGGTTCCCGCAGGTGCAGATCGTGCAAGAGGGCGGCCGGCCCGCGGTGATCGCCCGACACCCGGCGCCCGACGGCGCACCGACCGTGCTGCTGTACGCACACCACGATGTGCAACCTGTCGGCGACGAGGCCGACTGGGACAGCCCGCCGTTCGATCCCACCGAGCGCGGCGACCGGCTGTACGGACGCGGCGCAGCCGACGACAAGGCAGGTATCGCCGCACACCTGGCGGCCTACCTCGCACACCGCGGCAACCCGCCGGTCGGAGTCACGGTGTTCGTCGAGGGTGAGGAAGAGTCGGGGTCGGCGTCGCTACCGGACATCTTGCGGCGGCACCGGGACACGTTGGCCGCCGACGTCTACGTCATCGCCGACTCCGTCAACTGGGAGATCGGCACCCCGTCGCTGACCACCTCGCTGCGCGGGCTGGCCACCTGCACGGTGCAGGTGCGCACCCTCGAGCACGGTGTCCATTCGGGCATGTGGGGCGGGGTGGTCCCGGACGCGCTCACTGTGCTGGCGCGGCTGTTGGCCACCCTGCACGACGACAACGGCGATGTAGCGGTCAGCGGGCTGATGGCTGGACCGGCTGCAGACCTTGTCTATCCCGAGGACCGGCTGCGTGCCGAGTCGTCGGTGCTCGAGGGGGTGCGATTGATCGGCACCGGCTCGGTGGTCGAGCGGCTGTGGGCTCGGCCAGCAATAGCTGTCACCGGCATCGACGCTCCCGCGGCGGCGCACGCGTCGAACACGTTGGTACCGGTCGCTCGGGCCAGGATCAGCATGCGGGTGGCCCCCGGCGACGACTGCCACCGGGCGCTGGCCGCGCTCACCGAACACCTCGAGCGGCAGGTCGCATGGGGTGCCGAGGTGAGCGTGTCCGACCCCGACGTCGGCCAGCCGTACGGCATCGACGCCCGGGGGCTGGCCTACGATGCGGCGCGCAGCGCCTTCACTGAGGCTTGGGACGGCACCGCGCCGGTGGACATCGGCATGGGCGGTTCGATCCCGTTCATCGCCGAGTTCGCCGCGGCGTTCCCCGATGCAGCAATCGTGGTGACCGGCGTCGACGACCCGGACACTCGTGCCCATGGGGCGAACGAGAGCCTGCACCTGCCCGAGTTCGCCCGGGTCTGCGTGGCCGAGGCGCTGCTGCTCGACCGGCTGGCACCCTTACTCGCCCGCCACCGACCAGTTGTTACTGCCACGATGCGTTCTAGCGCATCGTCGCGGTGACAAGTCTGCGGGGGCCGCGGCGGCCGCGGCGGCGCGTACGATGGCGCCCGTGCCTGGCGGAGACGGTCGACTGACGCTCGAGCTGGACCCCGACGACGCCGGACCGCAAGACGCCTGCGGGGTGTTCGGGGTGTGGGCGCCCGGCGAG
>JACCYS010000375.1 GCA_013696365.1 Nocardioidaceae bacterium | reverse complement strand
CGCCGCGCGCAGCAGTCTGCGCGGTGTCTTCGAGGGTGTGACCATCCAGCATCTGGCCAGTGGGGCTCTGCCCGCCGACGTCGAGCGGCTCACCACCGACACCGATGCATGGCAGTCACACTGATCGTGGCTTGCGCCGGGCACCGGGTCACGTAGCGTTGTCGCATGCCCACCATTGATCGCACCATCACCACTGACGCCGACCCGCAGGCCGTGTGGGACTACATGTCCGATTTCACCAACACCAACGAATGGGATCCCGGCACCGTGCGTACGGTCCGCGCCGCCGGCAACGGCGGGGTCGGCACGACGTATGACAACACCTCGAAGTTCATGGGACGCGAGACCCAGCTGACCTACACCGTGGTGGAGTCACAGGAGCCGACGCTGCTGCAGCTGCGGGGCGAGAACGACTCCATACACGCCGTGGACACCATGACGTTCACCCCGCAAGGCACCGGCACCAAGGTGCACTATGTCGCCGAGTTCGAGTTCAAGGGTGCGCTGGCCAAAGTGGGTCCGGCGCTGTCGCTGCCGGGGCTGAACCTGCCGTTCAAGCAGCTGGGTGACAAGGCTGAGCAGGGCATCAAGGACGCCCTCGCCAAGCTCTGATGGTCCGCTAGGTTGGAGCGCGTGAGCCCCGACAACGGCAAGGCTGACTTCACCCATGTGTACGACCGCGCCGACCCGCGGGACTACTTCCGCTCGCTCGCGGGACTGGACTACGAGATGCCGCAGTTGGCGCAGCCGGTGTTTGACCAACTGCTGGCGGCGCTGGCCACGGACTCCGACGAGGAGTCGCCCTTGCGGGTGCTCGATGTGTGCTGCTCATACGGCATCAATGCAGCCTTGATGCGATGTGACGTCACCCTGGACGACCTTTTCGACCGCTACACAGACCCGTCGCTGGACGACGTGTCGCCGGCAGACCTGGCGAGGGCCGACGCGGACTACTACGCCGAGCGACGACACTCGGACGCGGTGCAGGTCTCCGGCTTGGACGCGGCCGCCAACGCCGTCTCGTACGGCCAGCGAGTCGGTCTGCTCGAGCATGCCTGGGGGGAGAACCTAGAGGCGGCCGACCCATCCGACGCCTGCACGGCGGATCTGTCCACGATCGACCTGGTGACGATGACGGGTGGCAGCTCGTACGTCACCGAAAGCACCTTCGGCCGGGTCGCGGCCGCAGCGGGGGACGGGTCGCCGCCCTGGGTGGCCGCGTTCGTGCTGCGGACGCTGCCTTACGACCACATTGCCGCGCGGATGTCCGACTTCGGCATGCTGACCGAGCAACTAGAGGGCGTCAGCTTTCCGCAGCGACGCTTCGCCTCGGCCGACGAGCAGGAGTCTGCGCTGGCCGCCGTCAGCAGCCGCGGCCTCGACGCAGCCGGGCTGGAAGAGACGGGTCGCTACTACACCGACCTGTACATCTCCCGGCCGGCCGCAGAGGCGGCGGACCGATCGTCGCCTGAGTTGCTGGACTCCAGTGCGTGGTCAACCGGCGCGTAGTGTCGCGCTGAGGGCCACAACGTCGCCGACAGCGCCGTGTCGACCGCTGGCGGATAGTGTCCCGCCGGTGACCGCGGACCAGCCAACCAACGGCGACGCGGTCACTGGTGTAGGAATGCGCGACGGCGCCAAGACTGTGCTGCCGATCCTGGTCGGGGTGATCCCCTTCGGGTTCATCATCGGGCTGACCGCTGTGCAGACCGGGCTCGGGCTCGCCGGTGCGGTGATCTTTTCGGTCGTCATCTACGCCGGCGCCGCCCAGTTAGCGGCGCTTAACCTGCTAGGCGTCGGCGCGTCACTGCCCGTCGTGGTCGGCACGGCACTGGTGATCAACGTCCGCTTCCTGCTGTACAGCGCCTCATTGGCCCCGCACCTGGCCGAGCAGAGCCGCCGCCGACGGCTGCTGGCGGCGTACCTGCTGACCGATCAGGCGTACGCGGTGTCCCTGGTCCGGTTCCGCGAGCGGCTGGACCCTCGGTCGCGGTGGCGTTTCTATCTGGGCGCGGGGGTCGCCATGTGGGTGACCTGGCAGCTGTCGACGGTCGCGGGCGCGCTGGGAGGCGGCACCGTGCCGGCGTCTGTCCCGCTGGGCTTCGCGGTGCCGCTGGCCTTCCTGGCGCTGCTGGTGCCAAACGTGACCGACCGGCCCACGGTTGCGGCGGCGGTGGTGTCCGGTGTCGTCGCTGTCGTTGCCGCACCCCTGAGCGGTGCCGCGCTGCCGGTTGCCGCCGTCAGCGGTGTGGCCGCAGGAGCGGCGCTGGCGCTGTCGTCGGGTCGCTCATGACGACTGCGGTGTGGGCCGCGGTGCTGATCGGGCTCGGCACGGTGGCGCTGCGGGCCAGCGTCCTGGTCTTCGCCGAGCACCTTGCCGACCTGCCGCCCCGGGTGCACGAGGTGCTGCGCATGATCCCCCCGGCGGCGCTGGCCGCGCTGGTGACGCCGGCGCTGCTTCGCCCCGAGGGTCAGCTTGCGGTCTTCGGCCCCGAGGCGCTGGCAGGGTTGGCGGCGCTGGTCATCGCCTGGCGGACCCGGAGCCTGCTTGCGACGATCCTGGTGGGTTTGGTCGCCGTGATCGCTCTGCAGTTGCTGCTGGGCTGAGGACCGTCTGTTGTGACAAAAAGTGATCTGACGGGTGCATCCTGTGACGTCACCGGCAAAGGAGGGCGTCATGAGCCAACACGACAGCCAGTTCACCAGGGTCCTCGGTCGCTGGGACGTTCTCTCCGTCGCCTTCGGGGCCATGATCGGCTTTGGCTGGATCGTCCTTGCCGGGGGCTTCCTGGACGGCGCGGGAACCCTTGGCGCAACCCTTGCCTTCGCCATCGGCGGCGTCATCATGGCGTTGGTGGGGCTCACCTACGCCGAGCTGGTCTCGGCCATGCCGAGCGCCGGTGGGGAGCACAACTACGTACTGCGCGGGATGGGATCGCGGCCCGCACTGCTGACTTCCTGGAGCCTCGTGCTCGGCTACGTGTCGGTTGTCGCGTTCGAGGCAGTTGCCCTTCCGCAGACGTTGCTCTACCTCGCGCCGGACATGCTGGTGGGCAAGTTGTGGACGGTTGCGGACTACGACGTGTACGCCTCGTGGGTAGCGGTCGGCATCGTCGGTGCCCTCATCATCACCGGTCTCAACTACGTGGGGATCCGGCCGGCGGCCGTCTTCCAGGGCTTCGCCGTGTTGTTCCTGCTGGCGGTCGGTGCGCTGCTGCTGCTGGGGAGCGTGGTCGGCGGTGAAGCAGACAACCTGCAGCCGCTGTTCACCGGGGGCGTCGCGGGCATCGTCGGCGTGCTCGTCGCAGTGCCGTTCCTGTTCGTCGGCTTCGACGTCATCCCCCAGTCCGCGGAGGAGATCGACCTGCCGTTCAAGCAGATCGGCAAGCTCGTCGTCGTGGCCGTCGTCGCGGCCGCCGTCTTCTACATGCTGGTCATGCTGACCGTGGGGCTCGTCGCTGCCCAAGGACGTGCTGGCTGAGGCGGAGCTGCTCACCGCCGACGGTATGACGGCACTGTGGGGGAGCCAGGTCTTCGGCAACATCCTCGTGGTGGGCGGCATCGCCGGGATCCTCACCAGCTGGAACGGCTTCATGCTGGGCGCGACGCGGCTGATCTACGCCATGGCCGGCTCAGGCATGCTGCCGCGTTGGTTCGCCACCCTGCATCCGCGCTACCGCACGCCCAGCAATGCCATCGTCTTCGTGGGAGCGTTGTCGATGCTGGCACCGCTGTTCGGCCGCCAGATGCTGGTGTGGCTGGTCGACGCCGGCGGCCTGGCGATCGTGATCGCGTTCTTCATGGTTGCCGTGACCTTCCTACTCCTGCGCAGCAAAGAGCCCGACATGGAGCGACCGTTCCGCGTCAGCAACGGCCGTGTTATCGGAACATTGGCCGCCGTGTTCAGCCTCGGCCTGGCGGTGTTGTTCCTGCCGGGCATGCCTGCTGCCCTGGTCTGGCCGTACGAGTGGGTCATCTTCGGCCTCTGGTGGGCGGTTGGCGTGGCGCTGATGGCGCGGTTGCCGAAGATTGGCCCCGGCCGCCAGGCCGAGGAGCAGCTGGTAGCGGCGACCACGCGTGCCCGGCATTGAAGAGGTCACTGCAGTGGGAACGGCGGCTGCAGCCAGGCCGGCCGTGAGGTCAGCTCGACCCGGCGCACCCACTTGACCCACCAGTAGCCGCGTCGACCAGGAGCGACCAGACGCACCGGACCACCGTGCCCGCCGGACAGCGGAGACCCCGCGACGTGGGTGGCCAGCAGGAGCCGGTCGGCATCGGCCAGCGCGAACCGCCGGCGATAGCCGGTGACTGACACCACGTCGAAGCTCTGGGTGTCCGCGGGAGCGTCGGTGAGCAACCGGTCCAGGCGTACGCCGCGCCAGTCCTGCTCTGCGTACCACCCGCCCGTGCAGTCCAACACCGCCCGCACCCCGTCCGGCGAGGCGCTCAGGTCGGCGTAGGTGACGGTGCGTGGGCCGATCTCGACCTGCCAGCCGAGGCGGTCGACGGTCGGCACCCGGTCGGTGAACCATTGCGTCACCGGCATCTGCTCGGGAACGCCGGAGCCGATCTCGTACGACCCTGTTGCGCGTCGGTGCCGGCCGGGGAGCCGGAGCACCGCGTTGGCGGCCTCGACGGTGCCGTACGCCGCGAGACTGCCGACCCCGAGCGCACCGGCGCGCAGCACCGTGCGGCGTGTCAGGTCGGCTCGCCGGAGCTGTTGGCGCCGCCCGCGGGCATGCGCCACGAGCAGCGGCACTATCAGCACGGCGGCGGCGACGTGCACCGTCAGCGCGGTGAAACCAAGCACGGAGTGATACCCGCCGACGGCATGCAGCACCCCGGCGGCTAGCGATGTGAGCAGCAGCAACCCCAACAGAATGCTGGCGGTGTGGTGTTGGGTGCTGCGGCCGATGCTGCGCCGGACGATGACCGACTTCCACGGCACCAACAGCAACAGGCCGAGCCCGAACGCGCCGTGGGCGATCGTGACCACCCGGGCCGTGCCGGGGGTGCCGATGGCGTAGCCGAGCAGCCCGGTGACGAGTGCGCTGACGAGCATGGCCAAAAGCGCCAGGTTGGTCCGCCGGCCGGCGCGCAGGGTGCTGGGGGTGGACATGTCAGCTGGGTTGGGTGGCTCGCTGGGCAGACATCGTGCGCTGCGCGGCTCGGGTGGCACCGACGCCAGCCACCATAGACGCGACCACGACTGCGGACGAGATGTTCAGCTGGGCAACCCCGGACAGTCCGTGCCCGAGGTTGCACCCGCCGGCGATCCACCCGCCGGCGCCGAGCAGGGCGCCACCGATGGCGAGTTGCAGATAGCGCACCGGCTGCTCCCCGCGTACCCACCATCCGCCTGCAGTGCGGGCGGCGAGCAGACCCCCGGCCGTGATGCCGACCAAAAACGCGATCAGCCAATACTTCGGGGAGCCGCTGGCGATGCTGCTGACGGCCCCCACCGAGCTGGGTCCGAAGCTCACCCCACCGACCGCGGCGAGCACCCAACCGGCGGTGAGTGCCGCGCCCAGGCCCACCCCCAGCGTGCGCCACCCCCACTGCCAGCGATGTTGCGGTCGATCGTCACCGGGGCGTTGCCACAGCCACAGGGCCACCGCCGCGAGCACGGCGGCCGCGACGACGAGTCGGGGCAGGCCGAGCACCCCCGGCAGCGTGCCGCCGTCACCGCTCGGCAGCAGGGTGGGACCGGGCAGGTCGGGCAGCTGGCGGGCCACCAACTCACCGGTGGCCCAGCCCGCGAGCCCGACCACGGCTCCCAGCATCCCTTCACCCAGCTTGTAGAACAGCCCGGACGTGCAACTGAGTGCGACCGCCATTCCCACCCCGATGGTGAGTCCGCCGACCACATTTGCCACCGGCGTGAAGGCCAGGCCGCGGTTGAGCCCGTCGGTGCCCGGAAGCACGAACAGCACCGCCAACCCCACCGACCCGAGCGCAACCCCGAGCGCCCAGCCACGGGCCAGCAGGAAGTGGCTGTGGTACGTCCCGGCGATCGCGGAGTGAAAGCACAACTGTCCGCGCTGCAGCACGACGCCGACGGCAACGCCCGCGGCGAGTCCGGCCACACTTTCGGCGATCATCGGCCCATCCTGCACTGCCCAGGGGCGAATACCGACCGGCTAGGCCAGGTCACGTGTTCCGGTAGACCTCGCGCAGGGCTACTGCGTTTGGCCTGGACGACTTCGCGGACAACCGAACCGAGCGTGTCAGCGTGCAGACCTTCGGCAAGGGGCGGTCGAGTCCACGTCTTCAAGAGCGAAACACCCCGAGTTGAGCCAACCGGGGTGCTTCGCCATGTGTGCCGTGTCGCTGCACTACATGCACTACAACGTTGCTCGGTCGCACAAGACGCTTAGGTAACAGACAAACTACGTCAGACGTAACCCTTGTCACACGTCGGTTGATCGTGTGAGGCTGTCGCCGCTGCCTGCCGCTCGGCAAACATTCGACACGGTGAACGACGGCTCGATCGTGGGGACCCGCCATGAACAGAAGGCTCCGCCAGTCGGGCGAGAAGGTGTGCCGGGCTCTCTCGGCCAGCATCTGGACGAGCTCAAGCAGGCTGTCCCGGGCGACGCGGGCATGTCCGAGGAGGGTCCGGGCGCCGCGGCCGAGGCCGCGTTCATGGAGCGCGCCTACCCCGCGGACACGATCTCGGTACGCAAGGTGGACT
>JACCYS010000373.1 GCA_013696365.1 Nocardioidaceae bacterium | reverse complement strand
TATCCGATGCGCGGCATCAAAGGCCCGGTCGGCACCGCGCAGGACATGCTCGACCTGCTGGGTGGTGACCACGCCAAGCTGGCTGTGCTCGAGCAGCGGGTGGCGGAGCATCTGGGGTTCACCCGCGTGTTCACCAGCGTCGGCCAGGTGTACCCGCGCTCCCTAGATTTTGATGTGGTGGCCGCCCTGGCGCAAACGGTCGCTGCGCCGTCCAACGTGGCCACCAGTATCCGGCTGATGGCCGGCGCCGAGCTGGTCACCGAGGGATTCCGGCCCGGCCAGGTCGGCTCGAGTGCGATGCCACACAAGATGAACACCCGCTCCGCCGAGCGGGTCAACGGGCTGGCGGTGGTCGTTCGGGGATACCTGTCGATGATCGGCGAGCTGGCCGGAGACCAGTGGAACGAGGGCGACGTCTCCTGCTCGGTCGTGCGCCGGGTGGCGCTGCCCGGTGCGTTCCTGGCCACCGACGGGCTGTTCCAGACCGCGCTCACCGTGCTCGACGACTTCGGTGCCTACCCGGCGGTGGTCGCCCGCGAGCTCGACCGCTATCTACCGTTCCTGGCGACCACCAAGGTGTTGATGGCGGCAGTCCGGGCGGGTGTGGGCCGTGAGCAGGCGCACGCCGCGATCAAGCAGCATGCCGTCGCGGTCGCGCTGCGGATGCGTGAGCAGGGCACCGCCGGCAACGACCTGCTCGACCGGTTGGCCGACGACGACAGGCTGGGTCTGAGTCGCGACCAGCTGGATCGGCTCGTCGGCGAGCCGTTGTCGTTCACCGGCGCCGCCGCCGACCAGGTCGACGCGGCGATCGCCAGGGTGCAGCTCGTCGTACGTGCCCACCCGGAGGCTGCCGCGTACGTGCCCGGCGCGATCCTGTGAACGGCCCGCAACAGGTCCTGCCGGGGCTGACCCATCTGCACTCGGGCAAGGTGCGCGATCTGTACGAGCTGCCAGACGGGCACCTGCTGATGGTCGCCAGCGACCGGGTGAGCGCGTATGACCACATGCTCGAGCCCGGCATCCCCGACAAGGGCGCGGTGTTGACGTCGATGTCGCTGTGGTGGTTCGAGCAGCTGGCCGACCTGGTGCCGCACCACGTGCTCAGCACCGACGTGCCCGAGCAGGTGCGAGGCCGAGCGGTGGTCTGCGAGCGGCTGGCGATGTACCCGGTGGAGTGTGTCGCTCGCGGCTATCTGACCGGCTCGGGGCTGGCCGACTACCAGGCAACCGGCGCCACTTGCGGCGTTGCGCTGCCGACGGGCCTGGTCGACGGGTCCCGGCTGCCGGAGCCGATCTTCACACCGGCGACGAAGGCCGCCTACGGCGAACACGACGAGAACGTCTCCTACGACGCGGTGCAGGCGAGCATCGGTGCCCCAATCGCCGCCGAGCTGCGGCGGGTGACGATGGCGATCTATGAGCGGGCGCAACGAGTCGCCCACGACCGCGGCATCCTGCTGGCCGACACCAAGCTGGAGTTCGGCCACCGCCCGGACGGCACCGTCGTGCTGGCCGATGAGGTGCTGACCCCAGACTCGTCCCGCTTCTGGCCTGCCGACCGGTGGCAGCCAGGCCGGCCGCAGCCGTCGTACGACAAGCAGTACGTCCGCGACTGGCTCACCTCGCCGGCCAGCGGCTGGCAGCGGGACTCCGGTGAGCCGCCTCCGCGGCTGCCCGATGAGGTGGTGCAGCAGACCCGGCAGCGCTACCTCGACGTGTACGAGCGATTGACCGGAGCGCCTTTCCGCTGATCGGGTGAGGCGGGCTGGCTCGGCGGGGCCGGCTGGGAGCCGAGCGCGCTTCTGGACCCAGAACCCCCGGCCGGCTAGCGAAAATGTACCGAAAGCTGCACACTGCGCGAGTCGCACCTTCGCGACAGCCCCACCGGCCGCAGGACAGGACTACCGTGGTGGGTGCAGGCGGGTTGGATGACCCGCGCGACCCGCCCACTGCCTCGTTGGAGGTGCAGGGCATGACAGTTGTCGAGGTCAAGCATCTGGCCCACGACATGGGGGCCGTCGCGCGCACTCTCGAGGCCAGCCACTCGTTCCAGGACACCTTGGACGCCATCGTGGCGACTGCGCGTGACACGGTGCCGGGTGCGACTGACGTGAGCATCTCGATCATGCACAAGAACCGCCGGGTAGAGACGGCGGCCGCGACCGGCAACCGGGCCCGGCGCATCGACAACCTTCAGTACGAGCTCGACGAGGGTCCGTGTCTGGACACCCTGCACAATCAGCGGCCGGTGGAGGTCGACGATCTGCACGAGCCGCATCGCTGGCCAGCCTTCTCTGCGGCCATCGCCGACATCGGGGTGCGCTCCCGGATGGCGTTCCTGCTCTACACCTCGGTCGACAACCTGGGGGCGCTGAACTGCTACTCCGACCGTGCCGACGTTTTCGACCGCGACGCCGAGCAAATCGCCCAACTGTTCGCGACCCACGCTGGCATCGCCTTCGGGCAGGCGCGCACCGAGCAGCAGCTGCACCAGGGCTTGGCGTCGCGCAAGGTGATCGGGCAGGCGATCGGGATCGTCATGGAGCGCTTTCACATCGACGAGGATCACGCGTTCCAGTTCCTCGTCCGGCGCTCTCGTGACACCAACGTCAAGCTTGCGATAGTCGCGGCGGACCTCGTCAACACCCGCAACCACGGCGCCGAGCAGTCGGCGTGACTGCGGCGCGCGCTGACCGGTTACTAGACTGCCTGGCGTGTCACCCGCCCCTCTCTCGAACGCCCGCGCCTTGTCTGGAGCAGCCCATGGCCCGCGTCTTCGTCGACGTGATGCTCAAGCCCGAGATCCTCGACCCGCAGGGCAAGGCGGTGCACGGTGCGCTGCCCCGGCTCGGCTTCGAGGGCGTCACCGACGTGCGCCAGGGCAAGCGTTTCGAGCTTGAGCTTGACGGTGAGGTGACCGCCGAGCGGCTCGACCAGGTGCGCGCTATGGCGGCCACTTTGCTGTCCAACCCGGTGATCGAGGACTTCGACGTACAGGTCGAGGCCTGATGCGGGTTGGCATCGTCACCTTTCCCGGCTCGCTGGACGATATTGACGCCGCCCGGGCGGTGCGGATCGCCGGGGACGTACCGGTGCCGCTGTGGCACGGCGACCACGATCTGCGCGGAGTCGACGCGGTGGTGCTGCCGGGTGGCTTCTCCTACGGCGACTATCTGCGCTGCGGCGCTATCGCGCGATTCGCACCGGTGATGACCGAGGTGGTCGCGGCGGCCAGTGGCGGGATGCCGGTGCTCGGCATCTGCAACGGCTTCCAGGTGCTCTGCGAGGCGCACCTGCTGCCGGGGGCGCTGATCCGCAACGACCACCGCCGCTTCGTTTGCCGCGACCAGCGCTTGCGTGTGGAGTCCGCCACCACCGCCTGGACGTCGGCCTACCAGGCGGGGCAAGAGATCGTGGTCCCGTTGAAGAACGGCGAGGGCGGCTTCGTTGCCGACACCGACACCCTCGACCGGCTCGAGGGGGAGGGCCGGGTGGTGGTGCGGTACGTCGGCGGCAACCCGAACGGCTCGCTGCGCGACATCGCCGGCATCACCAACGGGGCGGGCAATGTTGTGGGGCTGATGCCGCACCCCGAGCATGCGGTCGAGTCGTTGTGCGGCCCGGGCACCGACGGTCTGGGGTTCTTCACCTCGGCGCTGCAAGCGCTGGCCGCCTGACCTCCCAATCAGCCGGCGGCGACCAGCGCAACCGCCATGGCGGCCAGCGCCAGCCCGGCGCCCTGGCCGCGGTTGATCCGCTCGTGCAGAACGGTCGCCGCCAGCAAGACGGTCGATGCGGGGTAGAGCGCGGCTAGGACCGCGGCCACCGTCAGCAGGCCGGTCTGGGTGGCGAGCAGGAACAGCACGGTGGCGACCATCGCCAGGCCCCCGACGACAGCCCCGCCGGCGGCTGTCCGCTCGCGTGGCACCCAGGGCGCCCCGAGCGCCATCCCCAGCACGATCGTCGTCAGACACCCCACCGCGTGCGTCAGCGTCAACGGTCCGAAACCGGCTGCGGCCGGCACCTGACCCAGTGAGGCGAACAGCACTCCGAAGCCGAGCCCGGCGAGTATCCCGTCCACGACATCGTCGCGACGCCGCCGGGCTGACCGCCCGGCCGCAGGATCGTCGACGACGCGCGACACCAACCAGATCGCCGGCAGTGCGCATCCCACTCCCAGCCAGGTCAGCGCGGCGGGACGCTCGCCGGTCGCGACACCCGCCGCGACGGGGACCAGCGCCGCGAGCAGCGCAGAGATGGGCGCCACCACGCTCATCGAGCCTCCGCTGAGTCCGCGATAAAGGAAGCCGGCGCCGGCTCCGCCACCGATGCCGCCCCACACCGACCACGCCCAGTCACTGGGGTCCGGGGTGCCGCCGACCACCACCGCCAGCATCAAAGTCAGCACGGCGGCGGCGGCCTGCGCAACGACGGCCACCTGCCAGGCACTGATGCGGCGCGCCAGCAGACCGCCGACGAAGTCCGACAGCCCGTACGCCAGCGCGCATCCCAGCGCGTACACCACCACCACGGCTGCACCCTTCAGCATGCGGACCGGCGGAGAGCCGCCCACCCCACCCCTGGCGGCCATCCGCGCGTTTCGTACTACGGTGAGATGACTCGCCGAGGGCCGCGCACTGCGGTGCCCGGGCAGCGTCCGTCGAAGGGTCACCTCATGCACAGCATCCGGACCGGCACCGGCCGCCCACTTGTCCTCGTCCCCGGTCTGGCCACGACCGGCACCTGGCAGTTGATCCTGAACGATCTGGCCGCCGAGCGTGAGGTGGTCGCGATCGACCTGCCGGGCTTCGGTGAGTCACCGGAGCTCAACGGCGAGGTCACGGTCGCGCGGTACGCCGACGCGCTCGAGGCGTACCTGCGGGCTGAGTCGCTGGAGGATGCCGATCTGGTTGGCAGCTCCCTTGGCGCTCGGCTTGTGTTGGAGATGGCCCGCCGCGGGCTCGGTCGCTCCATCGTCGCCCTCAACCCGGGTGGCTTCTGGACTCCGCGGCAGAAGCAGGTCTTCGGCGCGACGCTGACGGCCGCGGTCGCGCTCGTACGGCGGCTGCGGCCGACGCTGCCAACGGTGCTCGGCACGGCCGCCGGCCGCACCGCCCTGCTGGGCCAGCTGTCTGCCCGGCCATGGGCCGTGCCGGCCGATTTTGCGACCGCCGAGGTGCAACGGCTGGCCGATGCGCCGGCGGCCAGCCCGGCCATCAAGGCGCTCTCCACCGGACCGGACCAGGAGGGGGCGCCGAGCGGCACGCTGCCCGGGCCGGTGCTGATCGTGTGGGGCGTGCAGGACCGGGTCACGCTGGTGTCTCAGGCCAGCCGCGCTCAGGAGCTGTTCCCCGATGCCCGCCTTGAGCTGTTCGACGCCTGCGGGCACTTCCCCCACTGGGACCAGCCTGCCAAGACGGTG
>JACCYS010000368.1 GCA_013696365.1 Nocardioidaceae bacterium | reverse complement strand
CCGACGCCGCCTCACCGAGCAGCAGCGACTTCATCTCGATGGCCAGGATGATCGCAATGAGCACCAGCAAGATGCCGATCATCGCGGTGCCGGCTGCGTCCCACCTCCCGTTGTCGGTGGCCAGCGTCAGGCTGACCCCGATCAGCGCAAAGACGAGGCCGAGCTCGGCGCCGATGTCCTCCAGCAGCACCACCGGCAGCTCGGGCGCCTTGGCCTTGCGGACGAACTCCACCCACGACTGGTCCCCGCGGATTGCGTTGGACTCCTTGACGGCGGTCCACAACGAGTACGACTCCAGCGCGATGGCGGTCAGTAACACCGTGACCGGCACCCACTGCCAGTTCTCGATCGGGTGCGGGTCGGCCCACTTGTGGTACGCCTCGTACAGCGCGAACAGCCCGCCAAGGCTGAACAGAACGATCGCGACGACGAAAGCGTAGACGTAGCGCTCGCGGCCGTAGCCGAACGGGTGCTCGGGGGTGGCGTCCCGCTTGGCGCGCTTTCCGCCCAACAGCAGCAGCCCCTGGTTGCTGGAGTCGGCGACGGAGTGGATGGACTCGGCCAGCATGGACGAGGACGAGGTGAGCAAGAACGCGATGAACTTGGTCACGGCGATGCTGATGTTGGCGAACAGCGCCGCGATGATCGCCTTGTTGCCGCCCTCGGTCGCCACGGCGGACACCCTAGCCGCGGCGGGTCCGCGGTGCTCGTCAGCACCCTCTCAGCGTGTCCAGCCAGTTGCGCAGCAGCCGGGCCCCGGCATCGCCGGACTTCTCCGGATGGAACTGGGTCGCCCACAGCGGCCCGTTCTCGACCGCGGAGACAAAGCGGTCCGACCCGTGCGACGACCAGGTCACCCGTGGGGCGGCGATCCGCTCGCCGGAGGGCTGCAACCAGTCATGCACGCCGTAGGAGTGCACGAAGAAGAAGCGCTCGGCCGCGATGCCCGCGAACATCTGCGAGCCGGCCGGCGGGTCGACGGTGTTCCATCCCATATGCGGGACCACCTTGGCCCGCAACCGCTCCACACGCCCCGGCCATTCGCCGCACCCGGCGGTGGTCACGCCGTGCTCGACACCCTCGGCGAAGAGCACCTGCATGCCCACACAGATACCGAGCACCGGTCGGCCACCTGCCAGCCGGCGGCCAATCGCGCGAGCACCCTGCACCTCTGCCAGCCCCTGCATGCAGGCGGCGAACGCACCGACGCCGGGGACGACCAGACCGTCGGCGGCCAGCGCGCGGTCGAACGAGGCGGTGAGCTCGACCTCGGCGCCGGCCCGCTCGACGGCGCGGACCGCGGAGCGTACGTTTCCGAAGCCGTAGTCGAGCACCACCACGCACGGTGCACCGGGCGTGGACGTCACGACAGCCCCACCAGCGCGGCGGCCAGGCTGAGCACGGCAGCGGCCACGAGCAGGCCGACCCACCACCACGAAGCCCCCTGGCTGCGCACCGACCAGGCACCGCCGACCAGCAGTCCGGCCAGCACGATCAGCGCGGTGTCCACGTCAGCGGGCCCGACCGGCCGGCCGAGGACCGGTCACAGCGAGCCCTTGGTGGACGGCACGCCCGCCTCGCGGGGGTCCACAGCGACGGCACCACGCAAGGCACGCGCGAACGCCTTGAACTGTGCCTCGACGAGGTGATGCGGATCGCGCCCGCCGAGCACGCGAACGTGCACGGCGATGCCGGCGTGCTGGGCCAGCGTCTCGAACACGTGCCGGGTCAGCGAGCCGGTGTAGTCGCCGCCGATAATCGCGTATTCCTGGCCGGCGGGCTCTCCGGTGTGCACGCAGTACGGTCGCCCGGACAGGTCGACCGCGCACTGCACCAGCGCCTCGTCGAGGGGAATCAACGCATCGCCGAACCGGGTGATGCCGCGCTTGTCCCCGAGGGCCTCGCGCAGCGCCTGCCCGAGCGCAATGGCCGTGTCCTCCACGGTGTGGTGTGCGTCGACGTGCGTGTCGCCCTGCGTGCGCACGGTGAGGTCGAGCAACCCGTGCCGGGCCATCGAGTCGAGCATGTGGTCGTAGAAACCCACACCGGTGGACACCTCGCCCCGGC